>CAIQPV010000182.1 GCA_903873725.1 uncultured Nitrosomonadales bacterium | reverse complement strand
TCTTCCGCCAGTTGGCTCGTCGCTTCAACCTGCTATAGCCACCAAACCGGTTTGTGTATCAAATGTGTTCGCAACGGGCGATCAATGAAGACAGGCGTATCTCAAATGCGCCTGCCAGTTTGGAAACGGTGATCAGGGATGGAACCGCATGACCGCGTTCCACCTCACCAAGGTAAGATCGGTTGAGATCAGCCCGTTCTGCAAGATGCTCTTGCGACCAGCCGCGCTCTTCGCGCAATTGTCGCAGCACCAGAGAAAATTGTTCGATTGAAGCGCTCATGTCTGCCGCGTCGTGTCATCAGGGGGCGCATGTTGTGAACTGGCTTGCGTGATTTGACTATTCGCCGGCACGCTATGAGTCAACCAGACATTACCTCCGATGGACGATCCCTTGCCGATAGTGATCCGACCAAGGATGGTAGCGCCGGCGTAAACCACCACATCGTCTTCGAGAATCGGGTGACGCGGCTGACCTTTTTCCAATAATCCATCTTGGCCAACAGAAAAACGTTTGGCCCCCAAGGTCACGTTTTGGTACAAGCGCACGCGCTTGCCGATCACCGAAGTCTCGCCGATCACAACTCCTGTGCCATGGTCGATGAAAAAGCCGCTTCCGATCTGAGCACCGGGATGGATGTCTATGCCTGTATCGGAATGGGCAATTTCCGTAATCACCCGAGCGATTAAAGGCAGTCCGGTATTGTTCAGTTGATGAGCGAGGCGATGATGGATGATGGCAACGATGCCCGGATAACACAGCAACACTTCGTCAACGCTATGTGCAGCAGGATCGCCTTCAAACGCGGCAATTACATCGGTATCTAGCAGTATGCGCAAACTCGGCAAAGCTGCGGCAAAATCATGCACGATCTTGTGTGCCCTGGACTCGATATCTACATCGCTGAGATTCTGCTGTCGCGCGGTATAGTTCAACTCCAAACGTGCCTGCGTGAGCAAAGCATTGAGAGCTGCATCCAGTGTATGGCCGATGTAGAAATCTTCGCTCTCTTCGCGCAGATCCGGAGGGCCCAAGCGCATCGGGAACAATACACCACACAATGCCGCAATGATGTTGCGTAAAGCTTCGCGTGATGGCAACTCGCGCCCGCCTGCCTCTGTAGGCCGGCCCTGGCTGATGCGCCATTGCACGCGTGCCGCCCGCAACCCGGCAACGATGTGATCAAGCGACCAGTCATGCGAAGTCCCGGCAACCAGCCGCAGCTCGTTCACAGCTTTATTCATACCGCTACAGCCAGACCGGAAGCATCAAAGATGCCTTCGAACAGGATCGAACTAAGATAGCGCTCACCTGAATCGGGCAGAATCACCACGATAGTCTTGCCCGCGTTTTCCGGTTTCTTCGCCAGACGTGCCGCCACCGCAACAGCTGCGCCGCAGGAAATACCGGACAGAATGCCTTCCTCTTGCGCCAGTCTGCGGGCATACAGCACCGCCTCTTCGTTGCTGACTTGTTCGATGTCATCAACCAGCGACAAGTCGAGCACCCCGGGTACAAAACCCGCACCGATACCTTGTATCTTGTGGGGACCGGGCTGTAATGTCTGGCCCGCACGTTTTTGTGTCAAAACCGGGCTGGCAACAGGTTCAACTGCTACGGACTGGATTTTCTTGCCACGTGTGTTTTTGAAGTAACGCGAAACTCCGGTGATGGTGCCTCCGGTACCCACGCCGGATACAAAGATATCGACGTTACCATCCGTGTCGTTCCAAATTTCCGGACCGGTGGTCGCTTCATGAATAGCCGGATTAGCCGGGTTCTCAAATTGTTGCAGCAATACATATTTTGGGTCGGATGCGGCGATTTCCTTGGCTTTCGCGATTGCTCCGCCCATGCCTTTTGGGCCTTCGGTCAGCACCAGTTTGGCGCCGAAGGCAACCAGCAACTTGCGGCGTTCAAGGCTCATCGTTTCCGGCATGGTAAGCGTCAACGGAATACCCCGTGCCGCAGCCACAAAAGCCAAGGCAATACCGGTGTTGCCGCTGGTGGGTTCCACGAGTTCTTTACCTGGACCAAGCAAACCGCGCTTCTCGGCATCGTTCACCATGGCTGCACCGATGCGGCATTTGACCGAATAAGCCGGATTGCGACCTTCGATCTTGGCCAGCACGGTGGCGTTGGCATTATCAAGAATACGATTTAGTTTGATCAGCGGGGTGTTGCCGATGGATAGTGAATTGTCTGCAAACCAGTGTGACATGTTGCTCTCCTGTTATAAGAAATTATATGAAAATTATTCCTGTACCCAAGGAAGATCGTGACTACGCCAGCCACTGTAGATGCCGCGTTTGCCATCTTCCAAGTCTCCTTCAAATCCTTCCAATACATTAAACGCGTTCTTGAACCCGACTTGGGTTACTGCTTCTGCGGCCGCAACCGAACGCTTGCCACTACGGCATAAAAACAAAATCACATCATGTCTGTTAGTCTTGGCTTGAAGCTCGCGCAGGAAATTTTGATTCTTCTGCATTGCAGCACCGGTCATCCAGGCGACATGCAATGATTCGGGTACAAATCCAACGAACTTGCGTTCTTCGGCGGTACGCACGTCAATCAGCAATGCCACCTGACGCGAAAACAGTCGCCAGGCGTCCTGAGGAGTAATGTCACCCGCATAACGCAAGCCGGCTTGCTGTGCTGCTTCGCGCGCGGCAGCCAGAATCACGTGGGATTCTGCAGCCTCCTCATCAGGCGAATGAGTATTGCCATACGGTTGGCCGAGTGCTTCTTCAGTAACGGTGAACATGAAATCTCCTCAAATAAAAAACCGGCGCGAACGTAGCAAACGAGCAAATGCGCCGATCAAACAATGAGACTGAATCGTATTCCCTTTGGATTAGAACAAGAACCAAGAAAAATTGATAAGCATTGCAAGAAATGGAATAAAGGCCATCCCAAGTATCAAACCAGCATTCCCCACGCCAAACCGAAAACTCCACAGCACAGAATGACCGGAATCACTCCGGCTTTGAAGCGGAATATGGCAAATGTAGCAACTGCGGCGAGCGTGATGGAAAATCCATCAACCGCATTGCCGGAACCATGAGGCCAAAACACATGATAGGCAAAAAACAAGGCGAGATTGGCGATCACGCCTACCACGGCAGCGGTAATGGTGGTGAGCGGAGCTGTCAGTTTAAGATTGCCGTGCGTGGTCTCGATGAAGGGGCCGCCCAGAAAGATAAACATAAAACTGGGCAGAAAGGTGAAGAAGGTAGCGATTGCAGAGGCAATCAAGGCTGACGTGAAAATAGCATCGGCTCCGAATACTTGTCTGCCCCAGCCACCGACGAAGCCGACAAAAGTAATCACCATGATGAGCGGGCCGGGCGTGG
>CAIQPV010000181.1 GCA_903873725.1 uncultured Nitrosomonadales bacterium | reverse complement strand
TTTCACAAATCATCAAAGCTTGCCTATATCACATCTTTCGTAGGTCATCCCAGCCTCCCTGATTTCGCCTTGAGCGCAATCAACCTGATTTCATCCAGCACCCTGTCCGTTTGCTGCATGGCCGCGCGCATGGCCACGGCCTCATCAAGTGGCGCGCTGATGTCGTGCCCCTCGCTGCGCAGTTGATTCAGAAGCGACATAAGCGGCGACTCGAACTGTGCCAGGTCTGACAGCATGGACAGCGACAGGCAGGCCTTGCCATCGTCCGGTGCGACAAAGTGCGGCTGATCGAGCATGGCGCGCGGGTACTGGTATCTCGCACCGGGCAACGCATCGTTCGTGGATAGCGCGGCAAGAAAAGAAACTGCATCAACAAAACGCTCTGCGGGCAACTCACTGTAGTTGCCAATCTCGAAATGATCGTTGAAGCGAATCCAGATATCTGCGTGAACCGTATCGGAGTTCCCCGAACGCTGGGTGACGATCTGCCACAAGGCGTTCTGTTGGAAGGGGGAGAGTGCGCTGGCATCTTGTGGTGTGGCGCAGCCTCCTGTTTTTCTGATGGCGGGAAGAATTTCCTCCGTCAGCTTCGCTTCAAAGGCAGGCGCGTCTTCATTGCGGGAGTTGATGATCAGGCGGTAGAGGTTCCCTTCGTTGATGTAGGTTAATCCATGATCCTCATCTTCAGCATGGGAGTCGCGTTTCGCGATCCCCTTTTCACGGCAGTATTTTTTGATGGCTTCGCTGTCGTCGCTATAGCCAAGGGCAGCACAAACATCACCGGCAGAAAACCACGTCTCACCGTTGTCATCGGTGACGGTGTGAATTTGAGTGCCGTTAAAACTGAATATGGCGGAGGTGGCGGAGCTTGTCATCGTGCTAATCATTAGATTTCTTCTCCATGCCCCACAGACTGATAATCCCCTCAAATACTTCGCTACCGTTAGCTATGAAGGTGTGTGGTTCGCGCTGGGTCATGTAACACAGGCGCAATACATTCATCAGATGCTCAAAATTTTCCGGGTCGAGTGTTCCGATATCGCTCACATCTGCCTTGACGCGATAACCGTTGTAGAGTGAAGCGAGAAACTGCGCAAACACGCGTGAACTACCGCAATCGCGTTCCGCCCACCTGATGCAGTGCTCAAGGCTCTTGGTACATTCCTGAATCGTTGCATGACGCACATTTTCAGCGCGCTCCCATGAATCCGAGCTCATAAACGCCATCAGCTTGGCCCGCTCACCCTCTTCGATAGTGAGGCTGAATGTCGCCATTTTGGGTGGCGCTGGAAGCATGTTTTTCCCGGTCATGTAAAAACCCTTGTGCTTGATTGGCGAAAAGTATAGTTTAACTAAACATTAAAAGTCAATCAAAAATATACTTCATGCTGGTTTAGTGTAAATATTAACTAATCATTTTGGTGCTATGCGTATTCGCGCATAGCAAAATCCAATCAGAACAACCGAGGGTTGCAGTAGCGCTTTGGCACATAACTTCCGTGTACAAGATGTTTTAAAGTGAGCGGCAGGGTGGAGCGATGGCGGAAACAATTGCTTAGATCGCAGGATGCGAGGCAAGCAACTTTGCAATGGATGCTGGCGATGTGGCTTATTCGGCTGAGAATTATGAAAAGGCTGCCGCCCTGTAC
>CAIQPV010000180.1 GCA_903873725.1 uncultured Nitrosomonadales bacterium | reverse complement strand
TGTCCATATGTTACTTCGCTTGATACACGGTTAAAACTTCCCCCGCTGTCAGTGCGCGGCCCAGTTGACTGCGAAGAGCATCACGGCGTTCTGACCAGCGTTGCGGGGAACATTTATTCAGGGATTCCACCAGTTCGATCAGGGTGCCAACTTTTGGGATATATTCCACCAGCGGAACTGGGCAGGAAATCAAAGGCAATTCCCCTACTTTTTCTCCGCCAACGTCACACGATAATCGACTAGCGTTGGCTTTTTATGGTTCTCCATCCAGTTTGCCGCAAATCCACGTCCTTGCTCGGCATCCATTTCGCTTATTCCCGTAAGGCCAGCAAATCGGCCTGGGTCAATGATGCGACCATTTTTGATTCCTGTCGCAATCAGCCGGTAGGCCAGAGCCATTTTTTTGCTCTGGCCTGTTCCTTGTCCGGTCTCGTACAGGTATGCCACTAGAATTGCGGCATCGGCACTGTAGAGTTCAGCCGCCTTGCTTCCATTTTCCAGTGCATTTTTATATTGCTTCTGCTCGACAAGCATTCGTGCCAGATAATAAGTGCCAAGCCGATCACTCTGTCTGGCTGCTTCCGTTGCCCACCTGAATGCATCTTCCTTCTTTCCGGCTTTGTAGTAGTAAATCGTCAGCCAGACTTGGGCTTGTTCGATTTGATCATTTGCGGCAGTGATGAAGTAAGGTATGGCGGCTTGCTCGTTCGCGACTGTTCCCCGCCCCAGAAAAGTCATGATGCCAACGTTGTACGCCGCTAAGGGTAGTTTCGAGGCCGCCTGAAAGAAGCGAAGCGCCGTTTTATGATCCGGTAGATTTCCGTTCGCTCCGTTGTCCAGTATCCAGCCGACAAAATTTTGTGCTGCTGGATTGCCCTGTTTGGCGAGCCTCACAAGCACGTTAAACGCTAGCTTGTCTCCTTTTTTGAATTTGTTCCATGCTGTGGCCGCATCCATGCCCTGCTGTCCCGCATTGAGTGTCTGTTTTGCCTTGTCCAACGCATCAGAAAACGCGCTGGCCTGCGCAGCATTGAGGGGAATACTGGCAATGATCAGAACGTGCAGTAATTTTTGTTTGAGCATAGTTGCTTTTGATAGTAGTATAATTACGTGCAATGGTATCACATCAAGTGTTTAAGCTATGCAAAAAGGAAGTCGGATGAAAATAACCAAGCACGCGGCGCGAGTGCGCAGAATGGTGAAGCTCGGGGACACACTCACGCACACGCGATGCTTGGGGTGCATAGAGGAACATATTTACACAGGAATTGAAGGCAACTGGCTTCGAGGTAAACCAACTGCCGACACGCTCAGGCTGGGAGGATCGATGTATGAGGCAAACGATATTTCCCCGCGCAACGTGACACACATCAATCGAGTTGTTGTCGAGGCGGCCGAATTTCTTGCTGAGGTACAGAAAATAAAATGAGTAAATCCATTTTTGGTTTATTGTTGATGCTTGTGGCCATGCCAGCCTTCGGCAACAAAGACAAGCCAGACCCTCGTGTCCTTTCCTGCATTAATGAGGCTGCAACGCGCTACGAAATCGGATATCCATTGTTGTTGGCTATTGCGAAGCAAGAAAGCAGTTTGCGTCCTACCGTAGTACATAGGAATTCACCTACCAATAAGAGTCCGAAAGGATCTGAAGATATAGGTTTATTCCAGATCAATACTGATTTCTGGTTGCCCAGGCTACGTAAGTACGGCATCACCAGAGCGTCGCTATTTGACCCATGCGTTAATGCTCATGTTGCTGCGTGGATCGTATGGGGAAACAAAAAAACACTGGGCAACACATGGAAAGCGATTGGGGCTTTCAACACAGCAACGCCAGGGAAGCAGCAGGAATATATTGAACGAGTCTGGAAACAATACGGGAAAACAGCATGAGCGAAGCTAATGCCAAGCTGGAATTCTCAACACTTAAATTTCACCTTCATTCACACACCCCGCGAATACAAAAGCAACCCGGCGCTGCCAAAGGTTGCATGGGAATGTCCCGGCTATGTGACACCCTGCTTGCCCGCGCCGTATTTGTAAAGGAATTCGCCTGGGAAATCACGGAGCATGGCGGTTACAAGTGGTATCAGACGCAGTGCAGGGCCGATGGATTTCGCGCGTGGGCTGCTGTGATTGACGAGTGTGACATTGCGTATTTGTCTTGTGACAAATACGGGAATTTTAATGTGAAGCGGAATTTCTGCTTACGCTTCGGTGAAAACTTTGAAATGGTGGAAATTCACAACACATCTGGCGACACCAGATATGG
>CAIQPV010000179.1 GCA_903873725.1 uncultured Nitrosomonadales bacterium | reverse complement strand
TCCAGATCATAATCGAATATTCGATGTACTTAATAACCTAAAAAGCCGTCTGCCTATTGTGCATAATCGTATATCTCGTTTTTATATACTAAAGTTTCGACCTGAATACTTTCCAATACTATATTTGCATCAATCCATACTTTTTAGGTATCATTGATCCCAGCTATGGAATTGCGTTATCTCAGATACTTTGTCACCCTCGCCGAAGAGTTAAACTTCAGCAGGGCTGCGGCTCGGTTGCATATTTCACAGCCACCGCTTACGCGCCAGATTCAACAACTCGAAGATGAGCTTGGCTGCCGCCTGTTTTTTCGTAGCACCCGGGGGGTAGAACTAACCGAAGCCGGGCAGTCACTTCTAGAGGATGCCCATCGTATCCTGAGTCTCGTTGGGGTTGCCAAGGAACGAACCAGTAAAACCGGCCGTGGGCAAATTGGGCAACTGGACGTTGGAATTTTTGGTTCGGCAATTCTTTGCCATATCCCGCGCATGCTATTCCAATTCCGCACTCTCTTTCCTGAAGTGGAAATTACCCTCTACCAGCAAACGAAGGCAGAACAAATCCAAGCGTTACGTGAACGGCGACTCACAATCGGCTTCAACAGGCATGTTCCGGTGGAACCCGATATCGTCATAGAAACCGTGTTTTTCGAACCCTTGGTTATAGCCTTGCACAGCAAGCACCCGCTGGCACGGCACAAATCAATCCGTATCGCCGAGATCGTCAATGAACCGCTGATTCTGTACCCCAGGACTCGTCCCGGTTTCGCCGACGATGTAATGGCGTTGTTCGTCAAAGAATGCGCTCAACCCAAGATCGTACAAGAGGTGACCGACGTGGTAACCAGCATTGCACTTGTATCAAGCGGCTTTGGAATCTGTGTAGCACCTCAGGCTGCCAGTAACCTCAAACTGCCGGGCGTGGTCTATCGCCCGATCAAGGCCGATCCGGTGCCTGCCATCGAATTAGCCTGTCTCTATCGACGCGAGGATGAATCGCCGATCCTGGCAGCCTTTCTGGATGTTGCGAGAAAGTTCCGCCCCTCTTACGGTGACTGATCCGGTGATGTTGCTGCGCATCGCCAGTCCGCTTGACAAGCCATGATTTTTTAATCAACCTGACGGGGATGGCAAAGGTGCCGCCCTTGATTCACATTCGGGAGTAATACGGCATGGAAATGCAAATTAATACCTTCAAGCAAAAATTGCTGGCCGGGGTGCCTCAATATGGGCTTTGGCTGGGGTTGTCGGAAATATTCAGCGCAGAAATTTGTGCCGGGGCAGGCTTTGACTGGTTGTTGATCGATGCCGAGCATTGTCCCAATGATTTGCGGTCAATTTTAGCTCAACTTCAGGCCATTGAGCCTTATAACTCGCAACCTGTCGTTCGTCCTCCGCAAGGGGATCACGTTTTAATCAAGCAATTGCTCGAAACCGGAGTGCAAACGCTGCTGATTCCGATGGTCGATACGGCTGAGCAAGCCACCGGTTTGGTTGAAGCCGTCCGCTATCCGCCGCATGGCATTCGCGGCGTCGGGAGCGTACTTGCCAGAGCTTCCCGCTGGGGCAGGATTGCCGACTATACCCTGCGCGCCAATGAACAAATGTGCCTGCTGGTACAGATCGAAACAAAAACAGGATACGAAAATCTTGATGCCATCTTGAAGGTTCCCGGAGTCGACGGTATTTTCTTTGGTGCAGCAGATCTTGCGGCTTCCTATGGTTACCTCGGTGAATCCAATCATCCTGAAGTCGTTGAGATGATTTTGGGTGGCCTGGCGAAAGTGCAGCAAGGAGGAAAATATGGCGGGGTTTTGTGCGGAGATAAGGAACTCGCCCTCAAATATCGGGATGCCGGAGCTCGATTTATCGCTGTTGGCATAGACACTTTGCTGCTATCTGCCGCAACGACGGCATTATGTCTGGAATACAAACCCGAATTGGGGATACCGGGACAAGGGGCTGCGCGCAGTTACTGAGGCATTGAAAATAGCTACCGGTGAACTTTAATTTCGCCAACTATTTTTGAATTGTCCGGGTTGCGTGCAAACCCACGCATGACGCGCCCGGCGCTTAACTGACTTCTTTCTTTTTCAGCCGATACTGCAACTGCGGGCGGGTGATACCGAGCAGGCGGGCGGCACTAGCCAGGTTT
>CAIQPV010000178.1 GCA_903873725.1 uncultured Nitrosomonadales bacterium | reverse complement strand
TGTTTTTGCCCGCTATGCAACATATTTCCTTTATTGTGAGCCTCGCGCAACGAATCCATCTCTTCTTCGCCCGCTTGTGTAAGAGGGAAGCGGTCATGTCCGTTTGGGTATTGCTGGTCGCGTCACTATACGTGAGCGGCCTGGCTTACGCTACCGATGCGACCCCGGCAGTTGCCGTGAAATCGGTACCTGCTCCAACCGGGAAGGTGCTACCCCAACCGGACGAGAAACCAGTGCCGCACATCGCATTGCTGTTGCCGCTCAAGTCTGCTGCCTTCGGACGCGCAGCAGACGCCGTGCGGCAAGGCTTCCTGGCGGCGGCAAGCAGCCGGTTGCAATCCCTGCCTATCCGGGTATATGAGTATGCGGATGAGAGTGCAGAGGTTACCTCAATTTATCAGCAAGCTATTGCGGGCGGCGCGCGCGCTGCGGCAGGGCCGTTAACGCGCAGCGGCGTTGCGGATTTGGCTGGCTACCCAAACATCACTGTGCCGACGCTGGCACTTAATATCGTCGATGCAACAGGTTCCGAGAAGTTGTATTTTTTCGGTCTGACCGCAGAAATGGAGGCTCGCCAAATCGCCCTGCTTGCCGCATCTGCCGGTTTACGCAGGGCAACCATCGTCAGCAACGACACTGCTTTGTCCAAGCGACTATCTCATGCCTTCGCCGAAGAATGGAAGATTCGCGGCGGCAGCATTGCCGGAGAAATCCTGTATCACGACAATCCCGCAATACTTGCCGATCTCCCCGTAGCTGAGGGCAACATGGTATTTCTTGTCGCCGATGCGGAAACGGCACATTTGATCCGCCCCTATCTGAACACTTCGCTGCCGGTCTACGCTACGTCGCAACTGTTTAACGGCAATACCGATACGCTGACCAACTTTGACCTCAATGATGTTCATTTCATAGACATGCCGTGGCTGTTGCAACCGGATCATCCTGCGGTGATGATTTATCCGCGCGCCAACCCGCCGTTGGAAGCTGATATGGAGAGGCTTTACGCGCTCGGTATTGACGCTTTCCGCCTGCTGCAAATCATGCTGGACAATAGTTTCCGCACCAGCTTGCCACTTGACGGTGTAACCGGGCGCATCCGACTCAACGACCGTCGGCAGTTCCAGCGAGAGGCTATCCCCGCACAATTCTGGCAGGGAAGCGGCCTTACCCCGGACCAAGTTGCCGCACAGGAAGCGGCGTTGGCTGCAGCCAAGGCGGCAAGCGGTGTTCTGCCTGCCTCGGCACCGGCGCCATGATTACTCGCGGGGCGCTGGCCGAACTACAGGCGGCGGACTTCCTGCAACATCATGGACTGAAACTGCTGCAACGAAATTATCGATGCCGCTTCGGCGAAATAGACCTGATTCTGCAAGACGGCGGCACGCTGGTATTTGCCGAGGTTCGCCTGCGTAGCCGTGGCGATTTCGGCGGTGCCGCCGCCAGTATCAATGCGGCCAAACAGGCCAAACTGGTGCGCACCGCGCAACATTACCTTGCCACTCTTACCCGCATACCACCCTGCCGCTTCGATGCGGTATTGCTGCAAAGAGCCGATGGTAGCGGCATCGAATGGCTCAAGAATGCTTTTGGTGCCTGATTTCGGGTAATATCCGCACTCATCGCAACCAACCTTCAGCATAAAGCAGGAGCCGGGATGGAATTTGAATATTTATAGGTGTCCTAATGGAATTGACTAACAGAATACTTAAGCACTTCGACGATAGCGTGCAAACCAAGTTACAGGCAAGGGAAGTTTTGGCCCAGCCCATAGCCGAAGCCGCGCAGGCGCTGGTGACATGCCTGACGAACGACGGCAAAATACTGGTCTGCGGCAACGGCGGTTCTGCGGCCGACGCTCAGCATTTTGCCGCCGAACTGATCAACCGTTTCGAAATCGAACGCCCGGCCTTGGCTGCCATTGCGTTGACTACCGACAGCTCGGTGCTGACTTCCATTGCCAACGACTACGATTTTAGCCAGATATTTTCCAAACAAGTGCGTGGACTGGGGATGGCAGACGATGTGCTGATCGCCATTTCCACCAGCGGCAACTCAATCAACGTGGTCGAGGCTATCCATGCCGCGCACGAACGCGACATGCGCGTGGTCGCGCTCACCGGACGTGAAGGAGGTACCATGGGAGAGCTACTCGAAGCGGGTGATTTTCATCTTTGTGTCCACGCGGAAAGCACGGCTCGAATCCAGGAAGTGCATCTGCTTGTTTTGCATTGCCTGTGCGATGCCATTGACCATTTACTGTTGGGAGGCGAATAATGCGGTATCCAAATTTTCTTAATTATATGATCCTTGCCGCTATACTTGGCTCGCTGCAGGGCTGCTTTCCGGTAGTTGCCGCAGGAGTGGGGACAGGGGCATTGATGGCCTCGGATCGCCGTACCACAGGCACTTATGTCGAAGATGAAGGCATTGAACTCAAAGCCGGTAACCGTATCAGCGAGAAATACAAGGACACCGCGCACGTGAATGTCACCAGCTTCAATCGTCATGTGTTGATCACCGGCGAAGCACCCAATGAAGAAGCCAAGGCCGATATTGCAAAAATCGTTGCGAGTATCACCAATGTAAAAGCTGTCAGCAACGAGTTGGCGGTATCCGGCAAAGCCGGACTCACCTCACGCGGCAGCGACACCATCATCACCGGCGATGTAAAGGTACGCTTTTTCGACAACAAAATTTTCCAACCCGACCATGTAAAGGTAATTACCGAGAATGGCACGGTGTTTCTGATGGGCCTGGTTTATCACAAGGAAGCAGACGCTGCTGCGGAGATTGCCAGCACCACGAGCGGGGTACAGCGCGTGGTCAAGGTGTTCGAGTATCTGGATTAGGCATTAATCTGCCGCAACCGATGAATTTTGAGCAAAAAGTTTGCACACGCGCTGATTTTATTGCGCGCATTGAAGCTCTGGCGCGTCCATTGGTGTTCACCAATGGCTGTTTTGACGTCTTGCATCGCGGTCATGTCACCTACCTTGCACAGGCTCGTGCCTTGGGTGCATCGCTGCTAGTGGGTGTAAACAGTGATGCTTCGGTGAAACGCCTCGGCAAAGGAAATGATCGCCCGGTGAATTCGGAAGAAGACCGCATGGCGGTGCTGGCCGCGCTCGAATCGGTCAGCCTTGTCGTGCCTTTCAACGAAGACACACCGCTGGAACTGATCCTTGCCTGTCGCCCCGACGTTCTTGTAAAGGGGGGCGACTGGACGCCGGACAAGATCGTCGGTTCACGCGAGGTGCAAAGCTGGGGCGGTAAGGTGCATAGCGTCCCGTTCCTGCACGAGCGTTCTACCACCGCATTATTGAAAAAAATACGATTACTCTGAATTATGACAATACCGACCGAAATCACTCTGCACCAAAAATCCAAAACGCTGGAAATCGCTTTTGGCGACGGCGCGCGTTATAACTTGCCATTTGAATTCCTGCGCGTGTATTCGCCCTCTGCCGAGGTGCGCGGGCATGGGCTGGGACAGGAAATATTACAGGTTGGTAAAAAAGACGTGAATTTGACCGACGTGGCACCGGTAGGCAGCTACGCGCTCAAGCTGACTTTCGATGACGGTCATGATAGCGGCCTTTACACTTGGGACTACCTGTATGAACTGGGTAAACATCAGGATGCGAGGTGGGAAGATTATCTGCGGCAGATGAAAGAGGCGGGCGAAAGCCGCGAGACCGCCAATACAAAATCAAACCCCAATCATCCGGGCTAGAGCACGACCTCTTCACCTTCTCGCGCCAGCCGGATATCCAACTTGCCTGCTACTTCGGGGTGACGAGCCAGCGCTTCGGCGAATACCTTTTCCAAGTCGTCATCGCTACGAGTGGGTTCATGGTGGGTGCAGTAAAGAATTTTTGCGCCGGCCGCCATAGCCAGTTCAATGCTGGAATCAAAAGTACCATGCCCCCAACCTTTTTTGGTTTGATATTCTGCAAGGGTGTAGGCAGAGTCGGCGATAAGCACATCTATGCCCCGGATTGCCTCCACAATCGAGTGGAACTGTTCCTCGATCAATGATTGATACTCGGCAAAACCGTCATCTTCAGGGCTGTAAATGTTGGTATGAGGTTCGTGGTCGCCGGTGAAAAATACCGATTTTCCGTTGCAGTCGATGCGGTAGCCAAGGTTGACCACCGGATGGTTAAGCAGGACGGGGGTAATTGTGGCTGAACCAACCGCCAAAGATTCGTTTGGCATGACCGTCACGTAATCAATACGGGATTTCATTTCTGCCTCGCGCACCGGGAAGTAGCTGTATTGCATCTGAACTGCCATGATCCGCTCCGGCCCTTCACCGGAAATCGGGTCGAAAGATCCATGGAGTTTAATCCGGTTTCCGGGTATGAAAATGGGAATGAAGAAAGGCAGTCCCTGAATATGATCCCAATGGCTGTGAGTGTTGAAAATATTGGCATTGACGGGAAGTTCCCTTAGCAGCGTTTGCGCCAATGGAAAAATACCGCTGCCGCCATCAAGAATAATCAGTTCGTTATCGTCGGCACGAACTTCAATGCAAGTGGTGTTGCCGCCGTAGTGTACTGTTTTTGGTCCGGGTGCTGGAATCGACCCGCGCACGCCCCAGAATTTCACTTTCATTGCCTAGACCCCTTTGGTAAAAGACTGGGCTTCATCCACAACCTTCGAAAGATCACCCAACTGTGCAATTATGCCATCCATGTTGTCGCCGAAACGTTCAACCAGGGCTGGCGGCAGTTCTTCCACCTGAAGGTTGCCGCTGTTGCCCATGGATAGTTTTTTGCTGATCTGGTCGGCTACAAAGAGGCAACTTTGCACCGTGTTTTCTGGCGAAATTTCGTTATGGTGATGCCGTATAGCGTCGGCAAGGGATTCCGGAAACTGCCATTTTCCGACCAACATGGAGCCCACCAGAGAATGGTCGGCACCGATAATTTGTTTTTCGGCAGTATGAAGCGACATCGACTGTTCGCCACTCAGGGCAAGAGCTTCCCTGAATTCCGCTGGCATGAACTGGGCAAACACGACTTTGCCGAAATCATGCAACAGGCCTGCAATATAGCAATCCGAAGGATCAGTATCACCCCGGCCGAATTTTTGGCACAGAATGCGTGCCAGGCTGGCGGTGGTCAGAGAATGCATGAGGTAGCGTTGAATGTCGAATCCGGCCGCGTTCTGCTGCGGTAGCACACCCATGGCTGCAAAAGACAATGCCATGTTTTTGATGGTGTTGAGTCCCAAATAAACCACTGACTGGTTTACCGAAGTAATTTGTCTGGGGAGGCTGTAGTAGGCGGAATTAAGGATGCGCAACAGTTTCATGGTCATCACCGGATCCTTCTCAATCACCATAACCAATTCTTTGGGTTCGCAATTTATGTCGCGGGTGAGTTCCAGGATGCGCTGTACGCTTTTTGGAAAGGCCGGCATCTTCTCCACAGCAGCGGATAGCTTTTTTGTAAGGTCAGCCGAGGTTTCAATCATGAAATTTTTCTGCGCAATCAATAATGTGCGCCGGGCTATCCGGCCGGTTATCCAATGCTAGGCAGTTGGCGGCTATTACCGTCGTTCTGCAAGGTAACGGCATTTTACAGTCTACTGAAATATTTATCTGAAACAAATGGCCTTGATTGAGATATTCTAGAAAAACTCAACGACTCCTTGCTAATACCCTATGAGCAACATTGAGAAACAAACCGGAAAATCAAAGACCGCGCGTAACCCGATCAAAATCATCCCCCTGCAGCAGCGTCTGCGCAAGCCGGAATGGATACGCGTCAAATCCGGCAGTGGACAGGGCTACCACGATGTAAAGCGCTTGCTGCGCGAACACAATCTCCACACCGTATGTGAAGAAGCTTCCTGCCCCAACATCGGCGAATGCTTCGGCAAAGGCACCGCGACGTTCATGATTCTGGGTGATGTTTGTACGCGACGCTGCCCGTTCAGCGATGTGGCGCATGGCAAACCGCTGCCGCCCGATACCAAAGAACCGGCACACCTGGCCCAATCAATCGCGTTGCTCAAGCTCAAATATGTAGTCATCACCAGTGTGGACAGGGACGACTTGCGTGATGGCGGCGCACAGCATTTCGCTGATTGTCTCAGCGCCATCCGCGTCAGTTCGCCGCATACCAGGTTGGAAACGCTGGTGCCGGATTTCCGCGGCCGTCTTGACGCAGCCCTGGATGCGCTTTCCAATAGTCTGCCGGACGTGCTTAACCACAATCTTGAAACTGTGCCGCGTTTGTACTCACTAGCCCGCCCCGGCGCAGAATACGCGCACTCGCTCAAACTGCTCAAGGAATTCAAGGTACGTTTCCCGCAGGTGATGACCAAATCCGGCTTGATGTTGGGGTTGGGTGAAACTGACGAAGAGGTGCTGCAAGTGATGCGCGACCTGCGAGCGCATGAGGTTGAAATGCTCACGCTGGGACAGTACCTGCAACCCTCCGACGGGCACCTGCCGGTACTGCGTTATGTTACGCCGGAAACATTCAGGAAATTCGAACGGGCTGCGCTGGATATGGGATTTTTACATGCCGCATGCGGGCCGATGGTGCGGTCGAGCTATTTTGCCGATGAACATGCGCAGCTTGCCGGTTTAACGTGACGCCCTTAATAATCCACGAGCCTTCCGGCGTTAGACCTGCATACGCTGGACACAACCAGATTTGAGTGCTGTTTCATCACTTTCTCCGTGGCGTCCAGAGGTGAGTCGGCAAAAATATCCAGGTTGAAATCAAAATATTTGCCGCCCTCTGATATGAATCCCCATACAGTAAAAGTAATCATGATCCACCCCACTCAAATTTGTTAACCTTTGGATTAATTATCGGCATGCCGTGGAAAACT
>CAIQPV010000177.1 GCA_903873725.1 uncultured Nitrosomonadales bacterium | reverse complement strand
GCTGTGGCGCACCGCTTTGGCATCCCCTCGCGCCAGTCCATCCTTGATGGTCTGCATATGGGGCGGAGCATCTTCCAGAAACAGGCGCACGATCTCGTCGAACAATTCGCGGTTATCATCCATCGTTTTCAACGCCTTGTCGAGATCAGCCACCGCCAGTTTGCGTTGTGGCTGCGCGGGAACGGCTTCGGCCGCCGTCCCCTGGGACAGGCTATCCAGCTCGCGCCACAATGCCTCGGTATCAATCGGCTTGGTCAGATACCCATCCATGCCGTGGCGCAGGCATTCTTCACGCGCGCCCTGCATAGCGTGTGCTGTCATCGCCACAATGGGAACATGATGCCCGCCCGTTTGCTCTTTTTCGCGTATCTCCTCAGTCGCCTCATAACCGTTCATCACCGGCATGTCCACATCCATCAGGATTGCATCAAATTGTCCGCCTTCCCAGAGTTGCACAGCCTCAAGACCGTTGTTCGCCAGCGTCACCTTGTGTCCCAGTTTTTCCAGTAGCCGGGTAGCCAAAGTCTGGTTTACTACATTATCCTCGGCCAGCAGCAGCTTGAGTTCGCGCCTCGACTCGCGCAACGAATGGCGGGTAATGAGAGCCGGCGACTGTTGATGCGGCTCGCCCAGCGCGGTCATGATCGCGTCCAGCAACTCATACTGCGAAACCGGTTTCATCAGATAACTTGCAATCCCCAATTCGCGGCAACGTGCCGCATGTCCGCGCTGCCCCTCGGAAGTAAGCATAATCACCAATGCCCGCGCCTGCTCAGGATATTGGCGTATCTTTTCCGCAAGCTCGAAGCCATCCATTCCGGGCATCTGCAAGTCCAGCAAGACCACCTGGTACGGCCTGCCGGTCTGCATTGCGCGCTCCAGTTCGGTCAGCGCCTGATCGCCATTCTCCACTGCGGTTGGCAGCATTTTCCAGTTTTGCAGAATCTCATGCAGCAGCTTGCGATTGGTGGCATTGTTATCCGCCACCAATACAGACATCCCGGCAATTCGTGCAGTATTCCGGTAGTGCGCCGATGAGTCAGTTGATGCCGTGTTCATTTGCAGCGTAAAGCGAAAGGTGCTGCCCATTCCCACCTCGCTGTCCAGTTCGATCCTGCCGCCCATCAGTTCGACCAATTGCGCCGAGATGGTCAATCCCAAACCGGTTCCCCCGTACTTGCGGGTGGTTGAAGTGTCCGCCTGCGAAAACGATTCAAAGATGGCCTTGAATTTATCGCGCGGAATTCCGATACCGGTGTCGCGCACGCTGAACTGCAATAGGGCATGGTGTTCCGGCGCCCCGCCGATATTTTGCACCGAAACTTCAATCTCCCCGTTCTCGGTAAACTTGATGGCATTGCCCACCAGATTGACGATCACCTGGCGCAAACGGCCGGGATCGCCCAGCAAGCGATCCGGGACGTCTGGTGCGACATGCATCAACAATTCAAGATTCTTCTGGTGCGCGCGTGAGGCCATTGATTTCATGGTATCGCGCAGCATGTGCTCCAGCGAGAATTCGATATTCTCAATGTCCAGCTTGCCTGATTCGATCTTGGAGAAATCGAGGATGTCGTTGATGATGTGCAACAGTGCGTCGGCGGAAGATTTCACCAGTGACAAATATTCTCTCTGCTCGTGTGTCAGCTCGGTATCCAGCGCCAATTCGGTCATGCCGATGATCCCGTTCATCGGGGTGCGGATTTCGTGGCTCATGTTGGCGAGAAAGTCGCTTTTCACGCTGAGCGCCTGTTCTGCCGCCGCCTTGGCCTGCCACAATAAATTCTCCGCCTGTTTGCGCTCGGTAATATCGCGCACGGTGGCTTGCAGGATAGTCCTGCCATCCAGCTCCATGGCATTGAGCAAAACCTCGGCATCAAAAGTCTTGCCGTCATCAGCGCGTTTAAGCACCCACTCGAAATTGTGGCTCCCGCCTTGCTTCGCAATGCCCACATGCATATTGGCAAGCATCACCGAATCAATTCCCCCGGGTTGATCCACTCCGCCGGGCTGCTTGTCCGGCGAAATATCAATGAGATGTTTGGAATAGAATTCTTCCCGCGAATTGCAGCCAAACATTTTTAAAGTCGCCTTGTTGCAATCGAAGAAACCGTTATCGTCCAGCAGCATCACTGCATCGCTGGTGGAGTCGAACAAAGTTCGCAGCCTGGTCTCCGATTTGTGCAACGCCTCTTCCGCCTGCCTGCGCCCCGAAATGTCCTGGAATGCAACAACCTGCGTTTCTACCCGTCCCTGCTCTGTATAGGATGCTTTGGATACCAGCGCAACCGGGAATACCGAGCCATCCTTCCGCATAAAAACCTGATCATCGCAATGCGTGCTTCCTTTATCGTTCACCGCCAGCAGGATCGGGCAATCCCCGGCAGATATGGGATTTCCGTCGGCGGTCTGCCGGTGGATGGTGTCATGCACATGCATACCGATGAATTCGGATCGCGGCCACCCCAACAGACGCTCTGCCTCGGAGTTCATGTACACGCAATATCCGCCGGCATTCTGCACGTACAACCCCTCGCCCAGCGTTTCACTAATGCGTTCATAGAACGCGCGCTGGATTTCCAACTGCTCGTCCATTTCTTTGCGCGCGGTAATGTCGGTTCGAATGGAGACAAAACGCAGCGGTTTGCCGTTTTCATCCATGAACGGCACGATGGTCGAATCCACCCAGTAAAAAGTCCCGTCCTTGCGGCGGTTCCTGATTTCTCCTTGCCACACTTGGCCGTGGCTTATGGTCTGCCACATCTCCCTGAAAAATTCACTCGGGTGGTATCCTGATTTCAGGACGCGATGATCCTGCCCCAACAGTTGTTCCCGGGAATATTGGCTGATCTCGCAAAACTTGTCGTTGGCATAAATAATTTTGCCGCTGCTGTCGGAGATACTGACGATGGAATGCTGATCCAGCGCGAATTTCTGAAACTCCAGCTCCAGCAACGAGGTACGCAGGGTATTGCGTGCCCGGGTAAGCCTGGCCATGCCCCATGACGCATAGCCCAGCATCGTTGCCGCAAGCAACACTATTGCCGGCAGCAAATACGGAGACTCAATCAAGAGGGCGATCCCCGTGTTGAATGTCGTCATCCAGGAACCGGTTCTTGATCGCCAACACTTCGTCAAAATCAATAAAGAAGGCGGTCACACATGCCGGATCAAAATGTTTGCCTGCACCTTCATGCAATAATTTAGAGGCGTCCTCTACGCTCCACGCTTTCTTGTAAGGACGTTCCGAAGTCAGCGCGTCAAACACATCGGCCACCGCCACGATGCGTCCGAATAACGGGATTTCTTCGCCCTTCAGGCCGCGCGGATAGCCGTTGCCGTCAAACTTTTCGTGGTGGGTGCGGGCAATTTCTGCCGCCACGCGCATCAAGTACGAACTGCTGGTGCTCAACACCTCATAACCGATTTCCGCGTGTTCCTTCATGATAGTGAACTCTTCTTCGGTGAGCTTGCCCGGTTTGAGCAAT
>CAIQPV010000176.1 GCA_903873725.1 uncultured Nitrosomonadales bacterium | reverse complement strand
CGCTCCCCCTCCGTCTTGTTCTTCTGGAGGTTGTTGAGCTTGCGCTGTGTGTCGGCAAGGCTTTCCTCAAGGCTCCTGATTCTATCGCGGTAGGCGTCCTCGGCCCGGGTCTGCATCTGTGTTACCAATGAGAATGAACAGCCAGATAGTAAATTGCCCAATAAATCATTATTAAAGCATTCACGACCTGAAGATTAAAGCTTATGTTTTTTCGGAAGTACCAAACAAAACATCATATTCTCATTGGACTAGTAGTCCTGATTCTAGCCGTCATCATTGCGGCAATATCTTCGGCACTTTATCTCCGAGAGAGGGAAATTGAATCTTGGAGCCATCAGCTATCTGATTTGTCACTTTTACTAGCAGAGCAAACAAACCAAACCATGGAGTCTGCTCAACTCGCAATGGATAGTATTACCGACCGTATTAATTCATTGAAATCAGTAAATGAAGGCGATCTGATATCGAAAGTCCGCTCTGAATCGTTCCACCAAGTTTTGCGCGACAAGATTACTGGCCTGCCACAAGTTGATGTTGCCACTGTCGTGGCAGCTAATGGTGATGTTGTCAACTTCACTCGATCATATCCTCCACCTTCGATTAACTTGTCCGATCGTGATTATTTTCAAGCACGGTTACATGATGATTCGATTGGATTGTTCATCAGCAATCCAGTACGTAACAGAGGTAATGGCAAGTGGGTATTTTATCTCAGCCGCCGACTCAACGATGCTTCCGGCAAGTTCATGGGAATGGTTCTCGTTGGGATATCTGTGGATCATTTCACCAACTTTTTCCAGCAATTATGTACAAATTTGGGCGAAGCAGCAGCAATAACCCTCTACCGACGTGACTATACCGTATTAACACGATACCCACTCAAAGATGAATTGATAGGCAAGAAAAATCTGTCAGGTACCACATACGAAGTTATTGAAGCAATGAAGCGAAAGGATGCGGTCATTTTCAGCTCAGGCCCCCGCTTTTCAGATGCTGGCATAAAGGTAGCTAGGCTAGGTGCTGTTCGGGAATTAGAGCGGTTCCCGATGATCGTCAATCTTACAGTTAATGAGGATCTCTTTCTTGCAAACTGGCATCATACGGCATTATCAATTGCAGCTATAGCATCTGGAAGTATTATTACCATCTTGATAGCTACATTTTTCTTGCTAAGAGCCATACGCCAACAAGAAATCAGTGCAAAAATGCTACATGAATTATCCGATCAAGTGCCGGGAATGCTATTTCAGTTCAAGCTATCTCCAGATGGTCATTTTTCATTTCCATATGTTAATAAAGAAGTCGAAAAATCCTATGGTGTTAGTGCTGAACAACTTCGTATTGACGCATCTAAGTTATTTGATTACCAACATCCAGAAGATAAAGAAGAATTTATAGCCTCAATACAAGAATCGGCTAACAAGTTAGTGCCCTGGCACAAAGATTATAGAATGGTTCCGCCGGGCAAAGGAGTTACTTGGCGTCACGGCGATGCATTACCCCAGAAACTCAATGATGGCGGTGTACTTTGGCATGGATATATCGCTGACATAACAGATCGCAAACATACTGAACAAGAACTTCAACGTGAAAGCGAGAAGAACCTAGCGCTCTTGCGAAATGCTAGCGATGGTATTCATATACTTGATACAAATGGCAATATCATTGAAGTTAGCTACTCATTCTGTTCCATGCTGGGCTATCAACGTGACGAAATGATTGGAATGAATGTTTCACAATGGGATGCACAATTTTCCGAGGAACAAATTCCCCAAATAGTTAGCGAACAATTCAATAAACAAGGCCGCTCACAGTTCGAAACTCGTCACAGGTGTAAAGATGGTTCAATTATCGAGGTCGAGGTCAGCGGCTATCCACTCGAATTAGATGGAAAGCCCGTATTGTTTAACTCCTCTCGTGACATTACTGACCGTAAGAAAATGGAAGCTGCTCTTCAAGAGCAATTGTCCTTCTCAACCGCTCTCAACAAGATATCTAAGATACTCGTTGAGAAAGAAGATCTAAAATTAATTTTGCAGGATATTGTTCATGTCGTTGGAGAAACGCTGGGAATTGACCGTGCATTGATCTACGATATCAACTTCGGCAAGAAACAAATCATTGGTATGAGCCAATGGCTGAATCCAAATTATCCGAACATTACTTCTTCTATTGCAACTTATCCTTTAGATGTTTTTCTTAATGGTGTTACAGAGATAAGTAAATCAAAATCTTGGCTAATAAGTCATCACAATAATATCAATCCCCATTTGCTCCTGGATGGTTCAGGAGAAATGCTCCACAAGAAGTTGATGATTAAAACCCTGCTCTGGTATCCATTTGCTTTCCACGAAGATGAATACTACTTGCTTGTATTGAATCAACTCCATTCACGTAGAGAATGGACAAAAGAAGAAACCAGTTTTCTTGATTCCGTCAGTCACATGTCCAGTGTCGAATTAGAGAAAAATCGGCTAATGGAAGAACGGAAGCAAGTTGCGAATGATTTACGCATTGCTGCCACGTCTTTTGAAGTTCATGAAGGAATTCTGGTGACTGATGAGAAATACATAATTCTTCGAGTTAATACCATGTTCTCAAAAATCACCGGTTACAAGGCTGAAGAAGTTATTGGCAAGACCCCACATATACTCAGTTCTGGACGTCACGATGTAGCATTTTATGATGCGATGTGGGAACGCATTAATGAATATGGGGCATGGGAAGGTGAAATCTGGAATCGTCGCAAGAGTGGCGAAATCTACCCTGAACATCTAACAATTACAGCAGTAAAGGATTTAAACGGTACCGTTACAAATTATGTTGCTGCATTTGCTGACATAACCAAACATAAAATGGCGGAAGATGAGATTAAGAACTTGGCGTTCTACGATCCTCTTACTCATTTGCCAAACCGGCGGCTTTTGCTAGATAGGCTCCAGCAGGCATTGGCAACCAGTGATCGTAGCGGTAAACAAGGATCACTGCTCTTCATCGATTTGGATAATTTTAAATCTCTTAATGACTCCCTTGGTCATGATATTGGGGACATGTTATTACAGCAGGTTGCTCAACGATTGGAATCATGCGTAAGGGAAGGCGATACAGTGGCACGTTTGGGGGGCGATGAGTTTGTGGTCATGCTTGAGGACTTGAGTGAACTTCCACTTGAAACTGCTGCACAGACAGAATTGGT
>CAIQPV010000175.1 GCA_903873725.1 uncultured Nitrosomonadales bacterium | reverse complement strand
CTTGTTAAGCCGTATCCACTGAACGCATCTGGCCATCTTAAATAAACATCGCCAGAACTGTTGGTGAACACCTCGTGATCCCAGAGTTTGGTGCCATCGTTGATCTCCAGTATGAGAGCTTTGAGCGCCTCTCCAACAGCGCCTTCGAAAGCAACAAGTTCGTGCTTTTTCTTGTCGGGTTTGATTGATGGTTTGCCAGGCTCCGAAACAAGCACCTCTCCCTTTGGTTTATTAGGCTTGGACTTCTTCTCGATGGCTGCAGCTTCACTGTTTGACTGAACGGAAAGGTTGCCCTGTTCGGATTCTTGTGGCGCTGGCGGTGGTGTCGTTGTTTTAATGACCGGTGGCGTTTCATTTACACACACCACCTCGACCGCATTCTCTGGCTCGCTAATTATTGGCGGCGAGGTGATCGACATGTCATAAGCGGCTTCAGTCGCAGCTTGATTCCTGACATCTGATACCAATTTCCCAGCTATTGGTGGAATAGGAAATGTTGTAATGAGTGCATCACTTCGCAACCTGATCGCAAACAATGATTTATTGGGGAGTTTGGCAGCAATGCAGTCCGGTACAATTTCCCACAAATAGGCGTCAGCATTTCGAATAATGGCTATATTTCTCTCGATCAGAAATTCCAATATCCCGTCAGCCGTTCGCGGTGCCATGGCCGCATTATCCAGCCGCGTTTCCTTTGCCATTTCTTCGCCGCCAAGAGGCCAGACTATATAAACATGTTCGTCAATTTTCCAAACGCGGGAACCTGGTTCATTGATACCCCACACGCCCATCTTGATCAGGCGTTTCATAACCTCGATTAAGTACCGCTCAACAGGTATGTTCGATTGAAGCGATAAGGTCAAATCCGCACCGATAGATTTAAGGTTGCGTTCAACGCTGAACTGATCGGCTTTTATTACGAGATCGTGTATCAGATTTTGCGGGCTAGGGTTGTAATGCAATGATTCGGAAAGCCACGCTACCAAATCCATGCCACTCAGTTCTAACCACTCAAGGGCTTTACTGGTGATGATTCGTTCCATAAGCAGGACTCCGAGCGCGGTGTGTTGCCGCCCCCTGCCCTCGCGCCAATCTATATAGCAGCCCGCTACCTTATTCGTTGTTCCCCATGTAAATAGGTCTTCCGTGATCGGCTTCCACGACAAAGTTCTCTCATAGTTACTGACAGTCAAGTCGAAAAAGGGCTTGCCGCCATCGTGGCACAGCGCGGCGGCGAATACGGCGAATTGCCATCTTGGCTCAAGGTCGCGGCGTTGTCGCGGAGTTCGGGAGCCGGTCAGCAACACGCGGTCAGCCAGTTCAAGGGCACGCAAGCCCACCTCAAGAGAGTGCCTCAGCAATCCACCAGAATCGTGGTGGTGATGTGCTTGCGACGCCGGTAATAGTTGCACGAAGGCCGCAAAGCGGTGGATCATCGGCAGATAGAATTCATTGTAAATTTCAGGTGTTGCAATTGCCTGGTCTTTGATCCGTCTAATATACTCGTTGCATTCGGCAACAAGTATTGTCGGATCGACAATTGGTAGCCCTTTGGGGCGGTCTGGATACTCCAAGATGGCTTCATGAACATTTTTTGCATTCGCGGGATCTTCTCGCGCCAGCAAGATATTCATGAAAGTTTTGCGGAAGCTTTTAAGCATAAAATAGTCCGGTGGTTATCGTTAAACAGACCGTAGAACCGGCCAATTTCACGTTTAGCGAGGTAATTGTTGCGACAACTGCTTCCGCGATCTAAAGAATCCTTATCCCTCGTCCAATTATTTGACTATCCTTGACCCATCCAATCCAGCTATACCTTGAATCAAGGCTGTCAGGGTTGGGCGCGGCCATGTAATAATTGCCAATAGGCAATGTTCCAGTCGGGCCGCTTTCAAGCGGAATCCATGACGCTGAATAGGGTTTGGAGCGACCTACGAACACTCCATTCACGAAATAATTGTGGAACCCATGCCCGATATCCGTAGCTGTAACAACATCGCCCTGAACGCCAGTCATAATCTTCAAGATATACGCGCCCTTCGGATACGGACCTCCCCCTTCATACACAAACGCAGCCAAATCTCCTTTTTTGGGGTGCGCGCTCTTATCAATCAAGAACACCGTGCCAGGCAGCGAATTAGTCAGATTAAAAGTTATGCAGTAGAAATGACCAAAAATACAAACCAGCAATATGCCCAGCAGGTAAGAGATTATTTGACGTTCGATGTGTGCATGCAGCGCGTTTAAGTATTTCAATTGGTTATTCCTTAGTACGGCAAAACGGGCATTTCTTCGTGTTGTAGTGTTCGCCACTAGACACATAAGTTGCTCGGCAGGTTGGACATTTACGCATCGTAACGATACCTACACAAAGGTCTTGCGCAACTCGGTAGGCGGCGTTTATATCGAAATCGGGATCTATGCAGATGTATTCGGTGAAAGTGGTCAGCAGCTCCTCGGCGCCAAGGCGAGTTTGGTCCGGAAATAATCTGACATGCATTGCTGCAAAAGCGGATATGTTTGCAGCAGCAACCTTGTTTTTCATGAACCTGAAAATTGATTCTGGAAGTTTGCCACCCGCCTTTGGGCGACCGTGAATGCCGAACCAAAGATCGGTCGTGGTGCGCCATGGCAAGCCTGTCAAATGCGCGACAATTGGCGGTCTAAGCCCAAACGCAATCATTTTATGAGCCATAATATAGTTGTAAATTCGTTTGGACATTATTTGCTTTGAGTTGAGCATCGTATGTGGCAGGCTTGTTACAATTTGGAAGTCGCCTGGCTGGTCGACGCATGCGCTATAAGGTAGGAACTGCGGATTGACTTATGTTGTTTCAGTGCCATGTCTAGCTCAAACTCGTTAAGGCGCAGAGTAAACAGGCAAATTTTGGATTCTGACAATTCTACGAGCTGTTGAATTGTCATTTTCCCTATGCGGCACACTACCCCCGTTGAAAGCCCTGTTATCGTTGACCCTCTATTGGTTTTTGCTAGTTCTCTTGCAATAATAAGGAACTGGAAATTAAGCGAATGCACATCATCCATGGAACGTTCTCACAATAATTAAGGGGGAGCATTATATACCTATAAGCAATCAATAATAATTTATCATTACCTATTGGAGTGTATTTTATGGGAAAGCGGATTCAGGATCAGGAAACACTTGGCTATCGGCTCAAAATGTGGCGGAAGCATTTAGGACTGAACGGGGATAAATTCGCAGTAAAAGCTGGGCTGCATGTCGGCATGGTCCGGAAATATGAGGTTAATCTGGCAATTCCGGGAGGCGAAGCGTTAATCGCAATCGGGAATACCGGCTTGAATATTCATTGGCTACTGTTTGGCGTGGGCAATATGATAAATATCTCAGAACCGTCGCGAGAGGTGGTCATACTAAACATGCTCAACGAACTGGATGCCGGAAAGCGCGAAATCATGCTTAACGATTTTTTCCTTCGCATTCAAGATGCCAAGGAACTAAAAGAGTTAAATGAGACAGTTGGTAAATTACTCGAAAGTAATTATTGTTCGGTTCGCCCACCATGTAAGAATAACTCAGACTGTCATCCATTACGTCGAGCGGCTGACCCTCATTAATGTCATAGAAAACGAGGGTCAAGGAAAAGTGGTAGACAAAACCAAGAGGCAACTTTCAATAACTCGGCCTCGGGAATCATGATTGCCGAACTAGGCTGATTATGCCCAACCCCCTCGAATATGCTGCGATGATGAAACATCGGCGTGAGGGGGTTGTAAGTTGGAGCCACGGAATTACAACCCAACCAAACCTTCAACCCGCAAACTTTTTGATGTGCTCTGCAAGGCTTTCGAACGCTTCATTCATGTACGCCAATGTCTTGGGTTCTGCGCCCAGCGCACGTAAGGAGTTTTTGAAGCTTTCCAGATCGGCTAACCATTGCCGATGCAGATTGTCCAACTCGTTGACTTGAGGCTGAAAGACTTTCAGGTTGCCGTTTCCAAGAAACGCCTGATAGCCGCGCTCAAGTGTTGCCGCCGTAGCCAGTAATTGGGCCGCCTGTTGCTTGTGCTGTTCGGAAACTTGGGCCATGTGCGTTCACCAGAATAACGAGGCCATGCCGTCATAGGGTCTCGATGCCTTGTTGCGTTCGGTTTCAAACTCCTCTTCCATGATGAGGGCGTAGCGGTAAAACCCAGGGAATTCTTGAGACAGTGCAATGAGTTGATCGTCGGATGTTCCGATCCAAATCGTGTGCAGATCGGGCACGTATCCCATCATGCGATTGATGATGGTAGGTTCGTCGTTGACGCCTTGGGCAGAAAGTTGTTGCATGTGCTGATCGATCTTCGCTGCCAGTCGGCGAAATTCATTCATGCTCATGTTTTGCTGGTCTTCTTTACGCTTCCCAGGGATTAATGACTGTAACGCTAGCCGCCTCATAGGGGGCTGTATCGCGTGATGCCACGATGAACCCCCGCGAGGCTGCGATTGCGGCAATGTAGCCGTCTGGTGTTGGAAATCCTCGCCCCGCGACCTTGGCTGTCACGGCCAGCTTGGCATAGTGCCGTGCTGCATCAATGTCGAATGGCAGCACCCGATCCCTGAACAGTCCCATCAGACCGTCAAGGGTCTGCGCCAACATGTCCTTGCGCTTGCCTGCCGGGAGCGTCCCGATGCCAAACAGCAGCTCGGCCAAAGTCACGCTGGACAGATACAGCGTTTCGGCTGCTTGATCGTTCAGCCAAGCCCGCACAGCCGGGTGCGGCTCGGGCTTCATCGCCTCGGAAACAACGTTGGTATCGAGAACGATCATTCAAACCTCAGCGGCTCGGCCGGTGTCTTGTCTCTCACTTGCTGGAAGACCTCGAAATCCTCGTTCGTAAGGCCGACCTTACGCCCCAGTGCCGCGAGGGCTTCACCCAAACGAACGCGCGTCTCTGGTTTGACCGCGACTGCCAGAATCTCGCGGACTTCGGCCTCGGTGCTGCGCCCATGTTGAGCGGCCTGTACCCGTAACGCGCGATGCACGTCGTCGGGCAGATTGCGTACTGTCAGCATTGCCATAGCATCACCTCATAAAAATGCATTCTACGCATTCATTATAAAACTTTGCATGCATTCCAGCAAGAAGCATTGCCATGTCGTTTGCCGGTATATACGCCCTTCAAACATCATCAACCTTTCGTTACGTACCAGCATCAGCACCGCAAAATCAAAACGATCCCCGATATTTGCTCTGCCGACAACGGCGTACCAAGAGACAAATATTTCTTAAAATCTCCTGCCGCGCCAAGTAGCATCAACGAATCAATGCTCAAATTAGCAATAGCGCCCAAGCTCGCTTTTGGGTGCGCCAATATAACGGCTTTCAGAATTTGCACGTCATGCCCAACCTTGTGCAGTTCGTTTTCCAGCCAAGTTGCTGCTTCGTTGATCTGCTGCGATGGCGAACGACCACCGTTATCAGTTAGAGATACAGACTCGCCATTAGGCTTTTTAAGCATCCATTCGTCGCCGTTGCAGCTAACCATACCATTGCGGCTTTTGACTTCAATAGCGAACACGCCAAGAGGCCCAATAAGCACAATATCAATCTCGCCCCTGCCGCCTAAGTAGCCCTCGATAACCGT
>CAIQPV010000174.1 GCA_903873725.1 uncultured Nitrosomonadales bacterium | reverse complement strand
GAATTCATTCGCACATAACCTATTGAGCGTGCGAATAAATTCGCACCTACGAACTCACCAACTGCGGTTTTTAGGATTAAAGGACTAAATCCCCGCCTTTGCGAGGATGACGAATAAATCCGCGTTTCCCTAACGAATTAGCCCTTCTCGAATTTCATCACCCCGCCCGTGCATCCAACTTTGATAACATCTTTCGCGGCAAAGCGCCCTTCCAGTATCAACTTGGCCAAAGGATTCTCCAGTTGCGACTGAATCGCACGTTTCAGCGGACGTGCACCATATACCGGGTCGAATCCCGCATTGGCGATTTCCACCAGTGCGGATTCGCTGACTTCCAGTTTCATCTCCATCGCTGTCAAGCGTTTTTCCAGAGAAGCCAACTGGATACGTGCGATAGATTTGATGTTCTTTTCGTCCAGTGCATGGAACACCACCACCTCGTCGATACGGTTAACAAATTCGGGGCGGAAGTGCATTTTAACTTCGCCCATCACTGCCAGTTTGATAACCTGATAGTCGTCGCCCGACATTTGCTGGATCATCTGCGAGCCGAGGTTGGATGTCATCACCACCACGGTGTTCTTGAAGTCCACAGTGCGCCCCTGCCCGTCGGTCATGCGGCCATCGTCCAGCACTTGCAGCAACACGTTAAACACGTCCGGGTGTGCCTTCTCTACTTCGTCTAGCAGAATGACGCTATAAGGTTTCCTGCGCACGGCTTCGGTCAACCCGCCGCCTTCTTCATAGCCGACATAACCGGGAGGTGCTCCGATCAGCCGCGATACTGAATGTTTCTCCATATACTCGCTCATGTCGATGCGAATGAGATGATCCTCCGAATCAAACAGAAATCCGGCCAGTGCCTTGCACAGCTCGGTCTTGCCCACACCCGTAGGCCCCAGAAACAGGAAGGAACCGTAAGGACGATTCGGGTCGGACAAGCCAGAGCGGGAGCGTCGGATGGCATCACTAACCAGATGCACCGCCTCATCCTGCCCCACCACGCGTTCGTGAAGTTTGTCTTCCATTTTAAGCAACTTGTCGCGCTCGCCCTGCATCATCTTGGAAACCGGAATGCCGGTAGCGCGGCTTACCACTTCGGCTATTTCTTCCGCGCCCACCTGCGTGCGCAACAATCGATTCTGCGGCTTTTCGGTTTCTGCCTGGGTTGCGGCTTTCAATTTTGCTTCAAGTTGCGGCAGTTTGCCGTATTGCAGTTCGGCAACCTTTTCTAGCTTGCCTTCGCGTTGCAATCTGACAATCTCGGCACGAACACGGTCGATTTCTTCCTTGATGTGCGCGGTGCCTTGCGCCGCACCTTTTTCCGCCTTCCATATTTCTTCCAGATCGGCGTATTCGCGCGACAGCTTGACGATCTCGTCCTCGATCAATTGCATACGCTTTTTCGAAGCCTCGTCCTTTTCCTTCTTCACCGCTTCGCGCTCGATCTTGAGCTGAATCAAGCGACGATCAAGCTTGTCCATCACCTCTGGCTTGGAATCGATTTCCATTTTGATGCGTGCAGCGGCTTCGTCGATCAGGTCGATTGCTTTATCCGGCAGGAAGCGGTCGGTAATGTAGCGGTTCGACAACTCCGCCGCCGCAACGATGGCCGGGTCGGTTATTTCCACGCCGTGATGCAGTTCATATTTTTCCTGCAAACCGCGCAGGATAGCAATGGTTGCTTCAACTGACGGTTCTTCCACCAGCACTTTCTGGAAGCGGCGCTCCAGTGCGGCATCCTTTTCGATGTACTTGCGGTATTCGTCCAGCGTAGTCGCTCCGATGCAATGCAACTCACCGCGCGCCAAGGCCGGTTTCAGCATGTTGCCCGCATCCATCGAGCCTTCAGTCTTGCCCGCGCCGACCATGGTGTGCAGCTCATCGATAAATACAATGATGCGACCCTCTTCCTGGGCAATTTCCTTGAGCACGTTTTTCAGCCGCTCCTCGAATTCGCCGCGATATTTCGTACCCGCCAGCAGCGCTGCCATATCCAGCGACAGCACTTTCTTGTTTTTCAAAGTCTCCGGCACTTCCCCGTTGACGATACGCTGTGCCAATCCTTCTACAATGGCAGTCTTGCCCACACCAGGTTCGCCGATCAGCACCGGATTATTCTTGGTACGGCGTTGCAGCACTTGGATCGCGCGGCGAATTTCGTCGTCGCGCCCGATCACCGGGTCAAGCTTGCCTTGCCGTGCGCGCTCGGTGAGGTCCATGCAATATTTCTTCAGCGACTCGCGCTGCCCCTCGGACTCGGCGCTTTCAACAGATGCGCCGCCGCGCACCGCCGCAATCGCCTGTTCCAGCGGGGCCCGTGCCACGCCGTGCTGTTTCAGCAAGCGCCCGCACTCACCCTTGTCGCTGGTCAGCGCAAGCAGGAACATCTCCGAGGCAATGAACTGGTCACCGCGCTGCTGCGCCTCTTTGTCGGTAAGGTTGAGCACATTGGTCAGGTCACGCCCCACCTGCACCTCGCCGCCGTGCCCCTCGACTTTGGGCAGACGCGACACTGCATCGGTTAACGCGGCTTTCAGCGCATTCACATTGCCGCCCGTCCGCGCCAGCAATGAACCCGCCCCGCTGTCGGCATCGTTGAGCAAGGCCAGCAGCAGGTGCTGCGGCTCAATAAACTGGTTGTCGCTACCCACGGCCAGACTCTGCGCATCGGACAGCGCCTGCTGGAACTTGGTAGTCATTTTGTCGAAACGCATGATTGCTCCTCAAAGGAATATTGAACTGTTCCTTAGATGGGGCGTAAACAGCCAATTTCAACTATCACGCATATCTTTTATACTGTGCGCCATACCATCACTTGCCATACCTATTCCCCATGCCCGCAGATATTAACTTCGCACCCTTCATCCGTGCCAACGTCTCCGCAGCGCTGGAGGAAGATTCAGGAGCCCTTTCCCGCGCGGGTGATAGACAGATAGAAAACCGCGACGCGCCGACATCCAACACGGATCTGACCGCGCAACTCATCCCTGAACACACACTAAGTCGTGCCACAGTCATCACCCGCCAGAATATGGTTCTATGCGGCATACCGTGGTTTGAAGGCTGCTTCCGTCAACCGGATCCCAATTGCAGGATAAACTGGTTAATGGAGGAAGGTGATGTTGCCGCCGCAAACCAGCCGCTGTGCCAACTGCACGGGGACGCGCGCGCGTTGCTTACCGCAGAGCGCCCCGCGCTGAATTTCTTGCAGACTTTGTCCGCCACGGCCACGGTGACAAGGCAATATGTGAATGCTGTAGTCGGTCTAAAAGCAAAAATCATGGATACGCGCAAAACACTCCCCGGTCTGCGCATGGCGCAGAAATATGCTGTAACGGTAGGCGGCGGTTATAACCAGCGCATCGGGCTGTATGACGGTATTCTCATCAAGGAAAACCACATACTTGCGGCAGGAGGCATCGGTCCGGCATTGGAAGCCGCAGCCCGCTTGGCTCCCCCTGATACCACCATACAAATTGAGGTGGAAAATATGCAGGAACTGAATGAGGCACTTGATTGCGGAGCAAAGTTGATCCTGCTCGACAATTTTGATCTCGACACGATGCGCGCCGCCGTCGAGCTCAACGCCGGGCGCGCGGAACTTGAGGCTTCCGGCGGAATCAACCTGCAAAGCGTTCGGGCCATCGCCGAAACCGGTGTGGATCGCATTTCCGTTGGTGCCCTAACCAAGGATGTGCAGTCCATAGACCTGTCCATGCGTTTCGGAGCTTAACCCATGTGCCAACTGCTCGGAATGAATTGCAATGTTCCAACCGACATCTGTTTTTCCTTCACCGGTTTTCAAAAACGCGGGGGTGAAACCGATGTTCACGCCGACGGTTGGGGCATCGCATTCTTCGAGGGTAAGGGCGTGCGCCTCTTCCTTGATCCGCAGCCTTCGGCCAAATCGCCGATCGCTGAGCTGGTGCGCAACTATCCTATCCGTTCGCTGAATGTCGTCGCACATATCCGCAAGGCGACCCAGGGTACCGTTTCGCTGGAAAATACGCACCCGTTCCAGCGCGAGCTCTGGGGACGCTACTGGGTGTTTGCACACAACGGCAACCTGCCGCAATTCAAGCCCACTCTGGACGGCAGCTATAAGCCGGTCGGCAACACCGATAGCGAGCATATCTTCTGCTGGCTATTGCAGAGTTTGCGGCAACACTTCCGCGACACACCTCCCTCGCTCGACGCGCTGTTTGCCAAAGTGCATGATCTGATTCATCCGCTTTCCGGCATGGGCATCTTTAATTTCCTGCTTTCCAACGGCAAATGGCTGATAGCGCACTGCTCTACCGAGTTAAGCTATATCGTCCGTCGCGCGCCGTTCAACGTGGCGCATCTGAAAGACGAGGACGTAATGGTCGATTTCAGCCAGATAACCTCGCCGGACGACCGCGTGGCCGTAATCGCCACCCAACCGCTCACCGACAACGAGCCCTGGGTATCCATGCCTCCGGGTAGCCTGTGGCTGTTTGAGCATGGGCTGGTCGCCAATTATTGCGAAACGCAGCCCAGTCCGATCAAGTCGCTCGGCGGTATCCACAGCACGTGCTCATCCGAATAACCTCTTGATAAATTGACTTCATGAATCTCATTATCCAAGCCGTCGACGACATTACCGCATCGCAGCTTCAACGTATTGCCGATCTGGCAACCGCCACCCGCGTCGAACAAATCGCCACCCATGCCTACCGCCTGCGCGAGGCGAAACCGCACGATGCCATCGCAACATTTTGTCACGATCATCAACTCGATTATGGCTTCGTCAGACCCAACCAGCGCCTTTCCGATTTCGGTCTGGTGGTGATGGATATGGATTCCACGCTGATTTCCATTGAGTGCATAGATGAGATTGCCGACATGTGCAATCTGAAGCCGCAAATCGCCGCAATTACCGAAGCCGCAATGCGCGGAGAGCTGGACTTTGCCGAAAGCCTGCGCCGCCGCGTAGCTTTGCTGGAAGGGCTGGATGAAGGCGCGTTGCAGCGCGTTTATGATGAAAGGCTAAGACTCAATCCCGGCGCGGAAATCATGCTTGCAGCATTGAAACAGCACGGCATCAAGACGCTACTGGTTTCCGGTGGATTTTTGTTCTTCACCGAGCGCCTGAAGCAACGCCTCGGCCTTGACCATGCCCACTCCAATACGCTGGAGATAATCAACGGCAAACTCACCGGAAATGTTCTAGGCGACATCATTGACGCACAGCGCAAAGCCGAATGTCTGGTGCGCACCCGCAATAAACTGGGCTTAAAAGCGGAGCAGGTCATTGCCATAGGCGACGGTGCGAACGACCTCAAGATGATGGTACAGGCGGGAGTGAGTATCGCTTACCATGCAAAGCCGGTAGTGCGCTCACAAGCCAGCTATGCGTTTAATTTTGTCGGGCTGGATGGGCTGGTGAATTTGTTTGGCTGAAAAACTTGGGTTAACTGTCGCTTTACTGTAGGCTGGCGGTGAGGAACGAACCCCAGCGTTTGGTGACGTGAACAAGGCTGGGG
>CAIQPV010000173.1 GCA_903873725.1 uncultured Nitrosomonadales bacterium | reverse complement strand
GAGGTGGTTATAAAGGACTTTGTTACAACAGATTGGATTTTAGGAGGCTGATAGTTTGATCTCCAACTGATCCAATTGCTTATCCTCCATTTCCTGGTTCTGGATGTATGAATCAGTGCATAAGTAAAAGCACATTTAGGCAGCGTAGCGCAGGGTTGGCTTTTGATATACCCTGACTCCGCAATAACCCGAAAAAAGGCTTGCGTTGAGATTCGAGATAGATTCTTGTGCAGGAATGATACGCGCAGGATTTCTAGACGCCGAAAGTCGGAAGGATTTGATCGAGTTGGCTCGGGACGGGTCAACAGAGCATCGGCTGGCGCGCCGTGCAAATGCGCTCGTGCTTTTGGATAAGGGATGGAGTTGTCAACAGGTGGCGGCAGCGCTGCTGTTGGACGACGACACGATCCGAACATGGCATCAGCTTTATAAAGAAGACGGGATCGAAGGGATCATCGATTTCGGCTATGAAGGCAGCGCTTGCCGACTGAGCCTTGAACAACAAGAAAAGCTGAAGCTGTGGGTCACGCAGACGTTGCCGCGCACGACGCGGGAGATCGGTGCATGGATTGAGCAGGAGTTCGAGATCATCTATCAGGGGCGCTCTGGCCTGATTGCGCTTTTGCATCGTCTGGGCATGGTTTATCGCAAACCAAAAACTGTGTCGCGCAAACTGAATGTCGAAAAACAAAAAGCCTTTATCGAAGCCTATAATGCGCTGCTAAACGGCTTGTCGGATGATGAAGCGGTGTTGTTTGGCGACGCGGTGCATCCGACGCATGGCGTGCGCCCTGTCGGCTGTTGGGCTCCGGAAAAAACGCCGCTTGTCGTCGAGCAAAACAGCGGACGCGACAGGCTCAATATCCACGGCGCGATTGATCTGGAAACGGGCAGAAGCTGCATGCTGGAGGTTCTGACCGTTAATGCCGTCAGCACGATTGCGCTCTTGTCGGCGATTGAGGCGTTGTATCCGCAGAAGAGAAAAATCCATCTGTTTATCGACAATGCCAGATACCATCACGCCGAAATGGTGCAGGATTGGTTGGCAAGACCGGGGTGCCGCATCGTGCTGCATTTTGTGCCGACCTACTGTCCGCACCTGAACCCCATTGAGCGATTATGGGGGCTGATGCACAGAAACGTCACCCACAACAAATGCTACGCTAAATTCAACAACTTCTGCGACGCTATCCTTGGCTTCCTGCGCGTTGAAGTCCCGAAAAACTGGCAAATATATGCAGATTCAGTCTCGGACAACTTCCGCGTCATTAATCCTAAAGATTTTCGGGTTCTGGCGTGAACGGGGTATACCTATGAATGACGACATGTTTGAGGCTTTGTGCGAAGCCCGTGAACTGGCACAGACCGACTACGTCATTGAGTACAATGGCAAGCACACTCATTCTGTAAAAAAGTCATTCAGCCGTCTATGCAAGGACTGTGGGATCAAGGCCAGCGCCCATGCTCTGCGTCATACGGCAGCAACATGGATGGTAATCGACGGAGTGCCTCTGGCAGAGGTAGCCAGAGTGTTGGGGGATAGCGAACAAACGGTCGAAACAGTTTACGGCAAACAGTC
>CAIQPV010000172.1 GCA_903873725.1 uncultured Nitrosomonadales bacterium | reverse complement strand
GTGCGGGCCTACAGGCGGCGTAATATGCAGGGCAGCAAATCGGCCAGATCCTCGGCAATCAGCCCCGCCCCAAACTCAGTTGCTGCGGCTCCATGCAACCATACGGCTGCGGCTGCCGCAAGGAATGGGTCCATGCCCTGGGCAAGAAGCCCGAGCAAAATTCCGCTCAGAACATCGCCCGCACCTGCAGTAGCCAGGGTGGGAGGCGCGTTAGTATTAATGATTGCCCGACCGTCTGGAGCGGCGATTACCGTATCACAGCCTTTCAGTACGATGATGGTGCCGCTGCGGTGCGCTGCAACGCGCGTCCTGGCCAGTTTGTCGCCGCTCGTGTCAAACAAACGCGAGAACTCACCCTCATGGGGAGTCAGAATGCACGGCCCGTTGATCGCTCGTTCAAGCGATTGCGGATCATCCTTGAATACAGTGATTGCATCCGCATCGAGCACCGTCGGGCGGCCACTGTGCAGCATGGCAAGTACCCGTGTGCGGGTTTCTTCGCATACGCCCGCTCCCGGTCCGATCAGCAGCCCGGAGAAACGGTGGTCATCCAGCAAACGCTCGAAATCTCCCGGCGCTTTTATTGGTTGAACCATAATACTGGTTAACGCCGCAGCATAGATAGGCAAGGCAATCTCCGGCACGGCAATGGTTGTCAACCCGGCACCTGCGCGAGCCGCTGCACGGGCGGCCATGCGGGCAGCCCCGGTCATGGGATAGCCACCGGATATCAGGGCATGGCCGCGCGTGTATTTGTTGTCACCTTCATGCGGTCGCGGCAATGCGGTAATCCATATTCCCGGATCGTTCTCAAAAGTGTCGGGCTCAAGCTGTGAAAGTATGGAAGTTGGTGTACCGATGTCGGCAACGATGACCTTGCCGCAAAGCAATCGACCGGGCAGTAACACATGTCCGGGTTTTTTGCGAAAGAAGGTCACGGTTAGAACTGCGGAAACGGCGCCCAGTGCTTCGCCCGTATCGCCCATCAGGCCGCTCGGAACATCGATGGCGACAATCGGAATTTTTCTTGACGCTGCGGCTGCCAAAGTATCAACCGCCACCCCTGCTAGAGGACGGCTAAGCCCGGCACCGAAGATTGCATCCACGACCAATTCTGCACTATCAAGGGCTCCGGGGGTTAGCGGCTGGACTGTTCCATGCCATAGATCAGCATGGTAGCGCGCGGCACCTGCCAGACGCTCGCGTGAACCGAGCAGAGCCACATTGACCGGCCATCCAGCCCGGGCAAGCAGCCGTGCCGTGACAAAGCCATCGCCGCCATTGTTGCCGGGCCCACACAGGACGGTGACAGGGCGCGCGGACCAATGTTGTTCAATTGCACGCGCGACGGATGCACCGGCATTGGCCATCAAATCAATAATAGGTATGCCGGCGGTTACTGTTAGTCGATCTGCTTCACCCATCCGGTTAACATCGAGCAACGCTGTCTGAAAATTCATCAAGATACTTTCCCGGATTTTGGTCGCGCCATCCTGATTTTTAGCGGTCATGTTTTATCCCGATTTGGCGGATTTTAATATGGGGGAAGGAAAATTTCATAATGACCATTTCCGGTAACGGTTCAGGTGAGATCCATGGTGCAAAATATTCGGACGGGAAACGTTTCCCGTATCGACCGCAACGCTTTCAGAAGGCTCTGACCCGACGGCCGGTAAGCCAGCCGATCACAGGCATAATGACTGCGGCGCAGAGGAAAACCTGGGGCAACCGGCCTTGGTCCACCAACCATCCCGCGATTCCGACTCCTATCGATTGCCCGACAAAAAAGATCGAAACCGAAAGGGTCAGCGCCAGACTTCTTGCTTGCGGCACACGTTGTGTCATCTGGAACAGCAGCGCGTTGTGCAGCATGTAATAACCAAACCCGGAAATCATTGCTGCAACAAACACCCATATGGCTTGCGATGACAGGAATATAATGCCATTGGCCACCGCCACCAGGCATGCGGCCATCGTCGGGAACGCAAACCGGTTTAGCCTGGCTCCCATCCTGGCCGCGAAGATCGAAAACAGCAGGCCGCCCAAACCATAGAGTACCAGCGCCAGGCTTGCTTTCGACAAGGACAGGCCAAAGTGTTCATGCAGGTAAAGCGGCATGAATGCAAGCACAGCGAAGACCAGTGCTGCCTCGATCAGGAAACAGAACAACACGCCCCGGGTCTCCCTGGCATGAAGCAGCCGGAAAGCAGCCAAGTACAAACTGGCAACGGAAGGTGGCGCCTTGCTATCATGTTTTTTCTCCGGTTGACGACTGTCGACATCACTCCATAGCGCAAATGCAATCAAGACATAGAGCGCACTCAAGCACCAGAAGGCGAATCGCCAGGTTCCGGCGTCGACAAACAGTCCGCCCAAGACCTGCCCGAACACCATTCCCATGATCTGCCCGGAGAAAAAGCGTGCCAATACAGATTGACGATGATTAACGGCAACCCGGTCTGCAATCCAGGCCATCGATAACGGAATAATTCCCGCTGCTGCCACACCTGTCAGCAGGCGACAGGCAACCAGCCACTCCAGCGAGGGGGCGACGGCAGCCCCCACACTACCCAAGGCACAGCCTGCCGTCGCCACAGTGATGACACGAAAACGATCCAGGCGCTCGCCCAGCGGGCCATAGATCAACTGCATTCCGCCGTAGGCGATGGTGAAGACGGTGATAACCAGTGCTACCTGTCCGGACGTTTGTCCAAACAAATGAGCGAGTACCGGCAGCATCGGGTCACAGACCCGGAACGAGGCAGAGCTCGCAAAAGCAGCCAGCGTCAGCAGGATCAGGGGCCGACGGATCTCATAAGTATTGGCTGCACTCATGGGCAGCAATCAGCGACGTAACCACCAGCCGAGCCAGCGGGTCAGGCGGGGCATAATCACGTAGGACATGAGTATGGCGACTAGAACTGTGATTACGGCAATGCGTAGCAGGGAAGGCAGGAACCCGAGGTGCGGTGCGACAAAAGTCAACAGGAAAGCAACCGTCGGATAAATTCCCATCCAACTGACAAAGGTCATCCGTAAGCGGGATGGTGTTTTTCCTACCGGCACTGCCGCCGGCGCGAACCACGCGTCCAGGCCGTTGAGCAACCTGTACTCTGGATCACCTTCTGCCACTGATGCCAGCTTTTCCAGCCAGGAGGCTCGTTCCGCTGAAGCATTCCAGCGCGCCATTTCCGCTTCCGTCGCAAAATGCTGGATGATCTGATATTCCCCATCCGGAGATTCAGGCGGCACCAGCTTGGCGGACAAGTAGCCGGGGAAGCGGCAGGCATCCTCGAACATTGCCCGAATCAGTGCTTCATATGCAGGTGCGCAACCCGGTTTGGCACGCCGCCGGACAATACGGAAGACTGGCTGATCATTCATGGTTGACTCCTTTCGATCAGGGACTGGTTCGGTCATTCATAGGTAAAGCGACTACGATTATGCCGCCGCGTGTCTTTCAGAGGTATGCCTGATGCCACCAAAAACAGCAAAAAGTACTCTCAGGCTGGGTGGGATTCAATCCATAAGGGGCTAAGAGTGGAAATTTGTACGGAGCAGCAACCATCGCTGCTCCGGATATCTATTACAGCTTTTGGTGGCTACCGTCACAAGTCATGCCGTTGCCACTATGTTTGCAACCGCAAAAATAGACAGTCTCTGACTGCTCAGCCTTGTACTCTTTGGGGGCAAACTGGCTGCCCTTGTGACTGCCGTCACAAAATGGCTGTCCAGCACTCTTGCCACAAGTGCAATACCAGTAGCTCTTGCCAGCTTCAACTTCGACTGCATAGGGTGATTTCTGTGCAATATGGGGTTTGTTATCGGGCATGATTGATTCCTCTTAAGTGGTTAAATGGATGAAACTTCCTGGTCGTCAGGAATCCTTATGGTTGACTCGATGATTTCCCGTCGCACCATGTAATTCTGGGGCAACAGTGCATTCCCCTGATTTCCATGCTGGCAGACTAACTTGATTTCTTTGCAAGAGGAAGGCTGATGTCCTCAAAATACTATTGCTAAATTCGCAACAATGAGCCAGGTACACCATGCGATTTTAAAGCTTCCATCAGGCAGCGGTTATTGGATATAGCGAGTCTTATCCCGGTTTGCGGTTTTTATAGTCAATGCAAGTTTCGAGTTCTGACACCGCATTACTTTCAGTGTGTCTCCTTAAGTCAGGCTGAATTTCATCGCCAGCCAGTCGTGAATTGGCACTGGGTATCCATGCCGGTTATAGAAATTTCTCCAAACGGCCATTTGCGCTGTTCACTCCCCAAAGGAAATTAACCTTTTTCCAGAATTACCTCGAACTGCTCTATCGGCATGGGTTTTCCAAACAAGTAGCCCTGGTAATGAGTGCAGCCGCAATTCATAAGGAATTGACGCTGATCTTCTGACTCAACTCCTTCGGCAATAACGCCCAGATTCAGGCTCTGTGCCATAGCGATGATGGTACTCACAATTGTTTTGTCACTGCTGTCGGTGGAAATATCACGCACGAATGACCGGTCGATCTTGAGCTGGTGAATCGGCAAGCGCTTCAAATATTGCAACGACGAATAACCCGTTCCAAAGTCATCCAGTGAAAATCGAATCCCAGCTTCTTTTAGTGCACTCATCGTTGTAATGGTGTCATTGATATTATCCAATAACATGCTTTCCGTGAGTTCGAGCTTGAGGAGTTTAGGGTTAATAGCATGATGTTGCATGGCTGTTTGCACTTGAGCCGCAAAGTCAGATTGGTGAAATTGGTTAGCGCTGACGTTTACACTAAGTGCAAGATCGCAAGTAAGCTCATCTTGCTCCCATTTTTTGAGTTGTGTGCAAGCTGTGTTGATTACCCAGTGTCCGATAGGTTTTATCAGCCCCGTATCCTCCGCAAGTGGAATGAATTGCGCAGGGGACAACACGCCCTTTTCAGGATGTATCCAACGGATCAATGCTTCCGCCCCCAAAGGGCGATCCATACTGTCGACCTGAATCTGGTAATAAAGCTGGAATTGTTGGGTCTCGATTGCTTTGCGTAATTCACTCTCAAGGACCGCCCGGGCGTTAATCGCTTCCTGCATCTGCGGGTCAAAAAATCGCAGGGCATTGCGGCCGGATTTCTTGGCCTGATACATGGCAATGTCAGCTTGTTTCAGCAGTTCATCTATAGATTGCTGGTGGTTATTGAACAAGGTTACGCCGATACTGGGAGTGTTGTGGTATTTGTGGTCAGCGAGGATGTATTGCTGATTCAGCGAAGCAAGTATTTTTTCGCCTACAGCTTCAGTCTGTTCTGCTGCTTCAAAACTATGTTCGCTCAGGTCCTCCAGCATCACAACAAACTCATCCCCGCCCAGGCGAGCTACAGTGTCGCCTTCCCGCACGCACGACTGAAGACGTTGCGCTACCTGTAGCAGTAGTTGGTCTCCGATGTGATGACCGAGGGTGTCGTTGATAGTCTTGAAATTATCCAGGTCAATAAACAATAGCGCACCTTCACGGCCGCTGCGCGTGCTCGAAGCCAGCGCGTGATTGAGCCGGTCAAGCAAAAGACGGCGATTGGGCAGCCCGGAGAGAGGATCGTAAAAAGCCAAATTTTTAATCTCATTTTCTGCGGCCTTAGACTCGGTAATGTCGCTAAATACACCGACATAGTTTGTGACAATGCCATTCATGTCTTTCACTGCAGTAATGGTTAACCACTCAGGGTATTCCATACCATTTTTTCGACGGTTCCATATTTCACCTTGCCACTGGCCATTCTCTTTAATAGCCTTCCACATTTTTGCGTAAAACTGTTGATTCTGCCGGCCAGACTGGAATATGCGTGGATTCTTTCCAAGGACTTCCTCGCGGAAATATCCGGTCACCAGCTGAAAAGCCGGATTGACTTCCAGAATATTGCCTTGGGGGTCGGTAATGGTAATGCCGTCAGAAGATGTGGCGAATACACTGGCTGCCAGCTTCAGTTGGTTTGCTTGCTGGCGCAGGCGTATTAAAACCTGAATAACATAGGCGAGCAGGGCGAGGGTCGCCAATAAAAGGAAAGCACGAAAAGTTGCAGCGAGCCTTTGCTGTTTATCGTAATAGTTTCGGTAGGTTTCGGCTACTTCTGCAATTTCCGGATTACTTGATAGTTGCCGCACAAGATTCGGCATGTCCATTGTGATGGCATCAATATTGCGGATGTGGCTCATCAGTTGATCGAGCTTTTGCCGATTCTCGGCAGGCAAGAATGGGGTTCCCATTTGTACCTTGGTAAAAGCAGCGTCAAAATCGTCGTGGTTGGCCAATCCACCTTTTATGCGAATTAACAGAACTTGTTCGACCAAATCATCTATCTGTTCGTGCATTACCGTACCCGCAGGCAGGCCACGCTCCAATTCGTCCCTCGCATGGGGCAGGTAGATCAAAGAGTTTTTCAATACGGCATTTGACGATTTGAATTGCTCCAATACATCCGATTGGAGTGATAGCCGTTGTTCGAGCAAATGCAATTGTTGTTGGAACTCGGCATCCTTGGACAAATTTTTGTCTGCCTTCCCTTCCTGCAGCACGCGCAGGATCTTTCGCATGCGGTCGATAATCGCGTTTACGCTATCGTAATTGTTCGACAAACTGAAGTTTAATTCCAGTACGGATTCGCCGAGTCTGGCTTCATCACTCTGTAATTCACCGAGATAACTTAACAGAGCATTGTGTCGGCGCTGATCGACCGGCTGGGTGAATGCGAATAGCGCCACCAATAAAATCGCCGCAAAAGTTGCAGCACCCATCCGAAAGAGATCGGCATGTTCGCCTGTTCCCTTATACAGTTTCATTTGAGTGGCTCACCCATGTATTCCCCAGTCAAGGTACGGAGAAATGCGACGAGCTTGGCAACCTCTCGCTCGTCAAGTTTCGTGCCG
>CAIQPV010000171.1 GCA_903873725.1 uncultured Nitrosomonadales bacterium | reverse complement strand
TCTTATCACCAATATCGTGCAAAATTGAGAGGCTGGATAACTTGTGATGAGGCATCAAAGGATTTGTATTGGGCTTGGCCACCCCAGTGATGCCCAAGGTTAATGGAACAAAGAAATAACCCAATAACTGCTGGCAGGGAAAATGACCCAGAAAACCCCGACCTCGATAGAAGCCCTACAATCGATTTTCCCTGCCTCGGATAGGCCAACCCCTTCCCGCAGGATGAGATTGGCTCTATCGCAAAGTACATAATAACGCATATAATCAATTAGTTGTAATCGTTTCGCCCTGGCCGTGAGCTTCTGAGATTGGTGCGGTTTCCATATTGGACTTCCTGGGACGTTATGGGACACTCAAAAAGTGGAGGAAGAGTTGAGGAAACGTGAAGACCTGTGAAATCGGGGTTTTCGAGCAGACTTGAACTTGCAGGAATGATCCCCATCTCATTCATCTCCTTCTTAAACAGAAAATGGCTGAATGAAATGAACAAAATCCTGAACTACTTGAGTAAGCATGGTGAGTGCCTGGACACTGAAATTGCGAATGGCACTCGCATACCAATTTCCAAATTGCATCAACAACTGACCGAACTCAAGGCAAAAGGAAATGTCATTACCTGCCATGCGACTCGATATGTCGACTGCACGAAATCCGAAGTTACGATCTGTCGGTTGGTTGGGCAGGGGCAAGTTACGAAACCTGTGTCGCAGGTTGGGTTGATGTAAAACCTGCGGGGAGAGCTACGATATTCCATCAGAAGTTCTCAGGCAGGCAAATATGGAAAGCAAACCCCCGGCAATGAGTTCAGCCCTGTAACGTAACTTAAAATTTACGTTACAGGTTGTCATTCTAAATGCCCAATGTTTATTGGCTGTAACGTTGTAACGTTTGTAACGTAAAAAAATAGTATCACCCTAAAATAATTTCCTAGCTGCCTGAGTCCATTGCCGGAGGGTTGTTCCCACCATTTTCCTGACATTGCCTTTTTGGCAACGTTACAGACGTTACAAACGTTACGCCATAAATCCCCAATGTTTACTGGCATTTCGGAAGGTGGCCCGTAACGTAGGCGTAACGTAAATTTTTAGTTGCGTTACAACTAAGCTGCCAAGCGTAGCTCATCCTCCCTATCTTGCAGGATTGCCGACTTGATGACGTACACACGCTTGTGGCCAATGCCTGGAATACGTTTGCTGATTGTGGAACCCCCTTTGTTATCAAGCTCCAGATAGCCATGCTGGGTCAGTATGGGTGTCAGCGCACAGAGCGTCCCGAATCAAGATGAGATAATGATACCAATAGACTGGGGCAGCACTGAAGATCAAGGCTTCCAAGCAACCTGAATTCAAGACTGGGGCAACGCTGAAAACTGCGGTGAATGGAGCGAAGAAATAGCAGCAAGAGAAGTGATGTTACATCCCAAAAAAATCCCCCATGCCAAGTAAACATGGGGGAAGCTCTGTTCTAATAGGGAAATCAGAACTACTACTTATCGGGGAGATTAGATCAATGAGTAGTAGTCGACTATATTACTATGCTATTGAAATCTGGTCAATTGAAACCGACCTCGTATAACGCTCTACAATCGATCTTCTCTACCCCGGATAGGCTAACCCCTGTTCGACGGAGGAAAGTGGCTCTATCGCAATGTACATAAACATGCTTATAATCAATGTGTTATAAGAGTTTCTCCTTGGTCGAGAGCGTCCGACAATGTGGCGGTTTCCTCCTTGGAACGTAATGGAATGTTATGGAACGATCAAACTGTTGTGGAAGAGTTGAAGAATCGCCGGGGGTGCGAAATCGGCGCGGTTTTCGGTCAAAGGGAGTTAATAGGTTAGCAGAAGTTTGCGGCATACTGCTTTCGACCCTAAGGCGACCTTTGCGATAGTCCGCTAATCGTTCCCCCTGCGTATCCGATACCCAGCGATCGATCCGCGAAATCCGCCAATGTCGTCCCAACTGTTGTCGTTGCAATGATTGTGGTCCAGTACACAACGGGGTGAAATTTCTTCGCTAAAATCTGTACCGCCACCGCGACGGCAAAGATTGCGGCAAATATGCCAGTGCTCACGAGATAGCCCAGATTCATCGACATAGACAAGGCATCGCCGCCCGTCTCGCCCAGTGTGGTGGCGAAAACCTTGATGATCCAGAAGACCATCGTTACTTCAGGCACCTTGCTGAAAATTTCTTGCTGTTCAGTGTTCATCGTTGTCTTAATGCTGCCGCGCAACCACCAAGACTTCAAAACTGTCCGGAATTATGGGGGGTCTTGGCTTGGGTTGTTCTTTAGTGGCTGGCGGCGTCTCGCCAAATGAAGCGGTCACGAGATAGGCGCGGTGGTTGTCCGGGTCGTATGCCATGGTTCGCGCCCCCTTTTGGGTGCTGACATTTTGCAATACTGAAAAGTGGTCTGAATCATCCTCTTTTATCAAGGTCAATGTTCCATCGCCATTTGAGCTGTAGGCAATACCTAAAGTTGGGTCAAACGCTGCCGAATCCGGCCCCGACCCTATGGCGACTTCGGCAATGACTTTCCCGGTGTTAGAATCCAGTATCACCATTTTATTATTGGCGCATACAGAGAACAGCCGATTTTGCTTTAGGTCTATCGCAAGGCCGGTGGGTTCGAGGCCGCCACCGAGCGGGAATTGCTTCAATACCTTGCCGGATTCGCCATCCATGACAACGATTTCATTTTTGTCTTCAATGTTCACAAAAACATTGCCCGCCGCGTTGATTACCGCAAGCTCCGGCTTGCCCGGCAAACTTATCGTGCTGATTTCCCTGCGCGAGACAGCGTCGATAACCGTGGCATTCGCCGAATGCCCATTGAAAGTGAACAGGTGCCTTGATCTGGGCTCATAAAGAATAACGTCAGGATTTGTGCCGGAAATTTTGATGGTTTCGATTACATTCAGCGTGGACAGGTCAAATACCGTTACAGAATTGCTTTTACCATTGCTGGTGAACCCGGCATTCAGATCATCCGCAAGTGCGATTCCATGCACGCCTTCCGTGCCGGGAATATCGCCTATCACCTTGCCCGAATCCACATCCACTACTTGAACATGACTGGTCCGGCTGATAAACAAATGATGGCGCTTGGCATCAAAGCTGATGAGGTCCCATCTCCCTTCACCACCAACCTGATAGCGATTGGCGAGTGTGAACCGGATGCTTTCAAGTGAAGGCGCAGAATGGGCCAGATGGCAGGCCAGCAAGCAGGCGGCAACAGCGAAGTGGATCAAATATTTTTTAGCGAGCATGTCTCGTCGAATAACAATATAAAGCGGTTTCAGGAGTTAAATTACCTCCGGCAAAGCCGGAGGCTTATTGGGTGAGCCCCTCAAAGGGGCAAATAAACCGTGAGCCGCCCAAGGCGGCTACCCTCGACACAGCATATTTTGGAGGTATGCTCAGGCATATATGCACAGGATCCGGCATAAGATGCCCTTCCACCACTTCTGCCTCCCTGTGCTTCGCCAGCTCTCGAAACATCATACCAAGGTGCTTGCGCAATG
>CAIQPV010000170.1 GCA_903873725.1 uncultured Nitrosomonadales bacterium | reverse complement strand
TCGTATGGTGGGCAGGCTGATAAAGAGGTTGACCACCGGACGAAACTCATCCTTGGTCTTGTCCTCTAGAAAAACAATCGGAAAAATAGCAGCGGCTCTAGCGAACTCTTGCAAGGTGACATAGGCGATGTGCAAGTTGGCAACGAAATGGAAGTCCTTGATTTCCTTGATCTTGGTCTTGGCGTGGTGATCTTTGTTCAGTGGGACAATATTTTGAAACATAAAAAACCTATTTATCTATAACAAACTAAAAGGGACAAACATCGACAAAATGCTTGATTACTGACCGGCGCGAACCAAACGGATCGGACGACCACCTGACGTAGCCGGATCCACCGGGGAGGTAGAGCCGTCCGCAAAATCGACCACCCACAGCCTTGACGTATTGGGAGCGAAAAACGTTGCGCTCAAATTCGACAACTGATCCGTATTCGGAAAGGCAAGGGCGTTAATCGGTGTACCCGTGCAGCTGCGATTCACCAATGATGCCAACTCCTTGACGCTTGGCAAGCGCCAGTCGGTATAGCCCAGTCCGGCAGCAGCGCCGGCAGCATTGTCATTGGAAATTTGGTTCAAAACTTGATTCGCCGAAGTGAATGCCGTCTTGGTGCCAGTGCAACCCGGCAACGCAGCACCTTCTTCGCATTGTTTCCACATCAATCCGGTGCTGCTGTTAGAAACCGTGCCATCAAGATTGTCAACATATTGCGGATCGGTCGCATTGCAGGGGGCCGCAACATTCAAGGCCCCGCTTACCAGTAGCACGCGATAGCTGGCATTGACAGGCGTTGTCGTATTGTCAAAGCTCACTACGCCTTGATTGCCAAAGTCAACGAACCAGGCATTGGCAGAGGCTCCGGCAACCGCATCGGCGGACCAATAACGAGTTGCTGTTTGCGGGAAGAAACGGCTATCGGAGGCAACTCCGCTGGCCGAGCCGAAATTCACAATGCTCAGCAGCTCATTGACCGTGGGCAGACGCCAATTGTTTTGGCCGCACGGAGCCGCCAGGTTGACCTGCGCAACGTAACTCGCCAGCTGTGAATAGCCGCTGCTGGCACTCTGGTCGCCGCTGTTCCACAACAGGCCTGTCACATTATCCTGGGTGCATTGCCAATTTCTGCTGCTGGGCAACTTCGCATACGATAGTCCGGCTGCACCGTCGGCGTCCGAGTTGGTCAAGGGATTGGTATCCCGGCCGTTGCTGGGAGCTCCACCCATCTGGGTTGCTGCGCCGCTGCTGGTGACACCGCCCGCTGCGGTGTTCACAATCAATCCTTGCACCACGCCAGCGGCCGGGCCAGAGCCCCATTGCAGCTTCAGGGTCAAATTGGGCTTGAATGTTGCCAGACTGCACACCCCCACCAGGATCTGGCCGGTGGAGGCGCCCGCTGGCAGCGAGACAATCGCATTATTGCCTGGCGCCTGATAATCGACCCCAGCGGTGCCGCAGGTACCACCCACTGCCGAGCCCAGGCTCACGCCTGCAGTGGACGTGGAAGTCGAGGCCGTTGAATAGGCCACCGACAGCCCCCTCACCACCGGCTTATTCAACTGGATAGTGAAACTCAAACTGACGGTGTTGCTTGCCGATCGCAGTACCTGGGCTGGCAAAACCGATGTGACCACTGCCTCAGGAGTAGTATCTCCACCGCCGCCACCGCACGCAACCATTCCAATTGCAATGGGAACACAGGTGCAAAGCATTTGTATAGTCTTTTTCATAGTCCGTCCGATTCTCAGAATCAATAATTGAGTTAAAAAACCAGGAAACATCAAACCATTAGCGTTTCAGTCCAGTAGTCGTAACCACCTTCACTGTAGGAACTAATGCCCGATACAAAGGGTTGCGTGCCAGCCGATCCCAATACAAACGACTGTTGCAAACTATTAAGGTCATGGGCCAAGGATTCATGGTCAACGGTCATGACGGCGCTAGCCCGGTTGGTGACTGCAATCGAGTCGCTGCCCTGCAGTAAAGACCCTTGTGAGGATATCTGCGACATCAACGACAAAGTATAGTTCGTAGCCAGTGCGGATCGCACCAATGCGCTTACGAAATTGGTCGGATTGATATGTTGTGACGCCAATACCTGCGCTCCACCCGCTAGTAAAGTCGTTGGTGATTCGGTCACCCGAATAGCCGGTCCCACATCGATCAATTCCTGGGTCATTGTGCCGCCGTTTAGCAAGTTGAAGTTGGTCCAGCCGTTGGCACCAGTGTCGTTAACCAACACCCCGGTCGGCGCTGTTACGTCAATCACGGTCGCGCTAACCTTCAGCACGCTGGCATCGCTGCCAGAGTAGCCATTCAGTACGCCATAGCCATTCATCGACATTGCAGTGGCATAGACATTCGCGGAGTCGTTGTCATTGGCATCGAGCACCTGGCCCGACTGCACATTGATATTTACAATGCC
>CAIQPV010000169.1 GCA_903873725.1 uncultured Nitrosomonadales bacterium | reverse complement strand
GTCTTATCGCCGCAATATTCCCGGCATCGATAGCGCCAGTTTCAACTTCAATTACATCCGCACCCAGCCCGGTGTCGATATAGACTTCCTTAACGCCGGTTTCATGAATCTTGTTCAAAGTTGCGACTTCATCAATCATGAAACAGTTGAGCGGAAATGAATGACTGGACCACTCCTGATTAAGGTCGTGGATGTACATGCCGATTTGAAGTTGGCCTAATGAAATCTTCTTTATCATTGGTATCCGCGCAGCTTGCTGGAATCAAATAAAATGCTTCTATGCCACTTCCTTGTATTGGAACACGTCTTCCTTGATATCGTTAACTTCATCTTCAGACAATCCCAGATAGGACAGGACAATCGGGCCTGACACATTCCAGTCGAGATCGTCGCGCAACTGTCTCGTGTCGCAGAGAAATTCGGCAAACCTGATCAAGGCAATCAGGCCGCGAACTTCAACGGAAAAATTTTCATTGGAATGCAGAATCGTAATGTCATGATGATTCAATACTGCCTGGCAGATCGAATTCGGCAAACTCCAACTTTTGGCGAGCAGATAGCCTATCGTTGCATGGTTGGTGGAATGCGACTCGTCTTCGAGGCTGGTAAAAGCCAACATGGAAACTTTATTCGCCCTTACCAGCGTTTGTGTGTATTCGGGAAACTTTTGCAGCATGATCGGAATCCCGCAATCACGAAAAAGCCCGTACATATATGCCAGATCTTTTGGAACACCCGGGACTATTCCTGAAAGGTATGCAGCGACATTAGCCACTTTTTCCGCGCTGTCCCAAAATCTTTCCAGCTTAAGGTCTTTCAGGCCCAGGGCATTTTTCAGGGCAAGGCCTGTAGTGATTCCAATCACATTATTGAGTCCCATCGTCATCGCCGCCTGCTGTACGGTTTCAATTTTCATACGCAATCCGAAAAATGGCGAATTGGCGGTTTTGAGCATTGCCGCCGTCAAGGCAATATCCTTGGATATTATTTGGGCAATCCTGCGTAAATCGGGGTCATCTTTGCTCTTCTCCCGACTAATCTCGCCAATCACCGCAGGTCGCGGGGGGATTTTTATCGTGGACAGGAGTTTCTCTGCCGCTTCTTCAGTAATGATTATTGCCATATTTACTTATTGCGGGGGTTCAGTGAAGGCTGATAGTATAAATTTTCAGGTAAATTGCGCAACCATGTGCGTGCAGTGGTTTTAGTCAATTCAGTAGCTATTGGATTTTTCCGGATTGACGGATCGCACCATCTTCTCGGCTAACCATGCAGCTACCTGCCCAGTGCCATTCGGAGCGACTGGTTGCGCCCGTGGTGAGTTCAGGATTTCATCCAGCATTACGACGATATTTCCTTGTTCCAATTCAGACCTTGAGACTTCGCGGCACAGGGTGTGCCGTTGCAGCCATTCAATCAAGGCAGGGGATTCCGGCCAATCGGGGCGGTTGACGTAGAGCACAGGAACGCTGCTGCATGCTGCCTCGACGAAACTGCCATAGCCGGGTTTGCAGATCAACGCGTCGCTGCTGGCGAGCAGATCGCTGAAGTTCATTTGCAAAGACTCGATGATGATGGCATCAGGGTGGCAAACTTGCCAGTTTTCCTGCACCAGCCAGCGCACACCATTGATGCGTGGCCAGCTATCGACTGGCAAGCGGCTGGTTATACCCCCCATGCTGATCAGTACCAACTTTTCTCCGGATGACAGATTCAGGCGGTTGTCGAGTTCGTCGCGCCGGTTCACACCCACTGCAGCGATGGGAGAAACTGGAATCAGGTTGGGTAAGTTGGCCATTGCCATGCCGGGCGTGGCGCGCAAGAAAGCATCAGCGTCGGCGTAGCAGGCGTGTATCTGGGCGGCAACTGCATTATCACCGCAGTAGTGGCGGTAAATGTCTGCCCAGTTCAGTGAACATAATGCTGCATTGGGGATGCCAGCCAAGCGTGCACCTGCCAGAGGCAGATAGCCCACATTGGACAGCACGAAATCCGCCCTGAGCTGATGCAATGTTCGGGCTTCTTCTTCGACCCGGTTACGCCACTGGGCATGGAATTTCTGATAAGCAGCGCGGCTGTCCGCCACGCACACATCAAGGGCGGAGGACATCAGCATGCCTATGTCGCCCTCGCTGTCGAGATGGGTAAAAGGAACATGGATGCGCGAGCTTAGATGCCCGACTGACACCGAAGAGCGTACAGTGATGCGCAATTGCGGCATGAAATCATGCAGCAGATTCAGAATGGGTGCGGTCTGCGCGACATGGCCAAAACCGTGACCGGAGATGGAAACGACCAGATGTGCCGCATCGCGGGCAATCACAGGCGCACCCCCGGCGAGATTTCAAAACTCTTTGTCAACATGAATGTCTCGACTGATGTGAAATACATTTATCTATATGGTCTCGGGCTATAAATACCGGATGGCGAGTGCCGGTGGTTTTTTGCATCAGTTGTTACTCTTTCCAGAATATAGTAAAGGTTGGATGCGTCTCAGGATTTTTTTGCAGCCCCATCAATTTCAGGTTTGGCAATGCAGGAACAAACATAAAATTAATTTTCCCCGAACTTGCCATGGATGAATTTTTCTTCAAGATTCCTTCATTGGCCATATTGTTTTCAACAATCGGCTGATTGGAAATGGTTGCCTGCTGCACCGCCAAGTCAACCATTTTGTACTCTGATGTAAATTTTCCGCCATCATTGCCCAGAGCAATAGCCTTGAATCGGTCAGAGTTTTTAATATGGCTCAAATACCACTCATTATTTCTCACCGGCCCGGGTATTTTCTTCCCGTGCAACTTTTGTTTAACATGATCCCCCCGGCTTTCTTGAGGCACATCGGCGCCAAAACTGATAGAACAATAAAAAGTGAACACAAAAATAATAAATATTTTTGACATTTATTCCATCCTCAAAAATATGTGCGGCGAGAAATCCACCGGGCTCTGGCACGGTTGATGAGATATCCAAGCCATTCTGCCCCTGATCTGATATTGTGCCCTGTTAGCAGGGTATTCTATTCTGCTACAATTAATAAGATACTTCACAATGTTTCTTAAAAAATATTATGTTGAACCGTTACTTTTTCCATAGCATTCTTGTTGCTTGTCTCGCACTGCCCATGTTCCCAGCAAATGCCCTTGATCTGGGTGATTTGGTCAACAAGGATACACTTGATAAACTGGGTAACTCTTTACCTCAGGGTACCTCGCAGACATCTTCCGCCGAACCTTCGTCATCGGCCGGTTTGGCCAATTTCAGCAACAAGGATCAAGTAGGGAGTCTTAGACAAGCACTCACTCAGGGGGCGGAAATGGCGGTTACCAGCCTTGCCAAGGAAAACGGTTTTCTGGGGAACGATAAAGTGCGTATCCCGTTACCGGAAAATTTGCAAAAGGCCGACAGCCTGCTGCACCAATTGGGCATGGGTAGCTATACGGATGACCTGATTACATCCATGAACCGCGCTGCCGAGGCAGCTGTGCCGGAAGCGAAAAATCTGCTGGTGGGTGCGGTGAAAAAGATGACAGTGGAAGATGCCAGGGGCATTCTTACAGGTGGCAACGACGCCGCTACCCAATATTTTCGCAAAAACACAGAATCTGCACTCACCGACAAATTCAAGCCCATCGTGAACAAATCAATGCAAAAAGTGAAGCTGGCAGAAAAGTATGACCAATTCGCCGGCAAAGCGGCAAATTTCGGTTTGGTTGACCAGCGAGATGCCAAGCTGGATGACTACATTACCCGGAAAGCCATGGACGGCCTTTTTCTGATGATGGCCGAACAAGAGAAAGCGATACGCGAAAACCCGGCTTTAGCCGTTGGTTCGCTGGCGCAGAAAGTTTTTTCGGCTTTAAGGTAACCGGTTCTAATCTTGCGTGTACTTGTGTTCGTTTGTGGACTGAATTGATTCGGGTGGCAAGACCGGGTGTTGGCAAAGAATTCTCTCGCGAACAAAACCGATATTCCCGCGCAGTCCGTAAAATAAGTCGCCGAAAGAAGCCGGCACCTTTATTTTGCTGACAGTATGCTCGATGTGATCAAGATGTTTCAGAAGCTCCTCGCGCCTTTTCGGGTCAACCGAGGGTTTGAACGCATCGCGTTCGAGCTCCAGCAATGCCCTGTACCAGCGGTGGATGCGTGATTCGATGCGCCAGCGATAGATTGCCGGGGCGGCCTTGAGTGCGGGGATCAGCAATAGTGCGACCGGCAAAATTACCGCGAGCAGACGCGAGATAAGGCTCGCAATCCAGAAAGGAAAAGTCCGGTAGAGAAAACTCTTGCCTGATGTATAGAAACGGACAGCATCCGGGCTGATGCGGAATTCATGCTCTTGCGGGACGGGAAACTCGCCGCGCTTTTTGAATAGACCGGGGGTGCTGTGCACTTCGCGGGCTGCTTCAAGCAGCAAGTCGGAGAGTGCCGGATGCAGGGTGCTCCTGGCAATGAGTTCTACCGTTGGGCCTATCAGATAGGTATCTTCTGCGGGGATGTCTTTTCCGAAGTCGAGTGAGCCTTTGGGCAACTCCAGCTTGTTTAAATAGTTGATGCGTCGGGAATATCCGTCGGCCTGGGTAAAGTTGAACAGATGGATATCAGGCGTGTGCAGCAACTCGTGCATCATGTCCGTGGAGGTGGAGTCGCCCATCACAAAAATGGCGTCAATGCGATTCTCAAGCAACGCCCGCGCCGAGTCGCCGGAGACAGTGTCGGCAAAAATGGTTCCGTCATGCGGTTCGATGCCATTGGCCTTAAGGAGTGTGACTGCCAGGGTGTGCGTACCACTACCTTCCTCTCCGATGTCCAATCGCAGGCCCTTGAAATCCGAAAGCAGGTTTTTTGGTTTGCCGCGATAAAAAATCATCAGCGGCTGGTAGGAAATGCTCCCCAGCGAAAACAGGTTGCCGGTGTCGGCCCCGTTCACTTCGCCACCCAGCACAAACCCGACGTCGACATCAATTTTCGGATTGGACAACTTCTTGAAGTTGTCGATGGAGCCTTCGGAAGGAATTATTTTCAGCGTGACGCCATCTCTGGCCAGAATCTTTTTGTATTTCTCGGCATTATTCTGGAAAGCGCTACCCTTGGGGCCGCTTGCGATAGTGATGGTGTTGGGCGTGGCGGAGTTCATGAACATCAGAATAGCCGTGGTTAGCGTTACACCAATCAACAGAATGACACTGATGGACACCACCTGCCCCCGTCCAAAAAGTGCATTG
>CAIQPV010000168.1 GCA_903873725.1 uncultured Nitrosomonadales bacterium | reverse complement strand
TTGGGTTAGCAGTTTCATCGCGGTGCGTGTGTTGTTGGGGCTTCAGCCCCTTAGTGCAAACTCTGTCCAGCCTTTGGCTGGCAACAGATTTGCCTACCCTTGCGGTACAACCACGGCCTACCCCTTGCGGGTGTAACCCAACAGTTTTGAAGGTCGCCAGCTTGATCATGTTGGGTTACGGCATACAGCCGCCAAACCCAACCTTCTACAAAACTGATGTTTGCGGAAAACGGCGAGAAGTAAATTCGTGGTTTTCCATCAAGGTTTGATCAACGTTCGCGGCGAGTACCAAGTGATTCGCTTACCGTAGAAGGATCGCGGGCGCAGTGAAACAACCCGTAAACAATAACGAAATTCCCCTCGACTCTGTAGTAACAGGCATAAGGAAATCGCCGTAATAAACCCCGACGAAAATCCTGGTGAACCTTCGGGAAAATGAGCGGTGCGCGGTGCAAGGCTGCTGCGTGAGCGTAAAAGCCGCGTAGAAACTCAGCCCCGAGCCCCACAGCTTTATCTTCGTACCAGTCGTGAGCAGGAATCAAGTCTCCCTCCACTTCAGGTAGAAAGCGCAGGGTATAACTCACGTCCTGCTTGTAATCTTTTGTTGGAGTTCTTGCAGGGATAGCAGCGAACCCGGGCTGGAACCATGCCGCGCAAATCGCCGATCAAGTTCCCGGATATGGCTTTCTGGAACCGGAACAGCTTGGTTATTGACGGCAATGCTATCCCAAAGATCCTCAAGAAAAAAGATTTTTTCCGGGATGCTCATCGCGGCGATTTCCGGGATTTCGGTCACGTTCATTATGATGATGCTCCATCCAATCGGGAATTTTACTGGGTGTGGGCATGTTATACCGTTTTGCAATGATTTCGCAAATTCGTTGATTTTTTCGTTGATTTTTTATGACGAAAGGCCCAGCAAAACCAAATAGTAAGGCACTGTATATTGTGCATAGAAAATCTCAATGCATGCGCTTGATGCAGGTTTATGAATATAGACGGCCTGCGCGTCCTGCTGGACTCCAATCCTGAACTACAATTGCCGTTCTGAAGAAAACACTGTAAATCGGGGGCTGCTGATGAAGATTCCCTTATAGCCTTGGTGGCGGACTGTTGTAAAAAGATCACAAATTGCATTAGCCTGATGTAATTTCCCTAAAAAGTTGATAGAATGCCGCCGCCGTGACGTAGTAACCCGCTATGACTCGCAATCCCGTTAAATTTATTACTTAAGGAAAATGAAATGAAACGCTCTGCTCTTGTTGCCGCCCTGATTGCTCTTTCTCTGACCGCTTGCGGCCAAAAGCCTGCTGAAGCACCCGCACCTGCTCCTGCTCCAGTCGCTGCACCGGCACCTGCTCCTGCTGCTTCCGCACCTGCTGCTGATGCTGCATCTGCTCCTGCTGCCGCTCCGTCTGCTATGGCTCCTGCCGCTGAACCAACGAAGAAGTAATCCGGTTTTCAGCCAATAAAAAGGCCGACGCAAGTCGGCTTTTTTATTGGCTTCCGTAAAATTCATCCCAGATAATCCATCAGACCAAAATTTGTCCGCTTCGCGGAGCATTTATCCCGCTGGATTCCCGCCTACGCGGGAATGACGAAGCTGGATTATTTGGGTTTATATAATTTCGCGCCAGCCCATCCCCTCCTGCTGGGTCGCCACATTTATCCAGTCCGCAGCACAATTCAATGCCTCACTCAACGCGCTGACCGCCAATTCCCGGGTATTGTTCTTGCGGCTCAGGTGCGCCGCCACGATGTGTTGCAGGCAACGGTTATCCAGCCTTGACAGCAGCGCGGCCGCATCGGTATTGTTGAGGTGGCCGAAGCGCCCGCTTACACGTTGCTTGAGACTATATGGATAATCGCTGTTGGCCAACAAGGCAGCGTCATGGTTGCATTCCAGAACCAGAGCATCACAGCCGTTCAGTGTGGTCTCGATGTGCGGTGTGGAGCAACCCGTATCGGTCAACACCCCCAGTCGTTTTACACCGTCGCTGAACACATATTGCACCGGTTCGGCCGCATCGTGCGGTACGGCATACGGTTGTATCTGCAACCCGCCAATTTCGAAAGGATGATGAGGAGAAATTTCGGTGAGAACAGACAGGCCATCCAGCTCCTTGCCATGCATCTGCCGCGTACCATGCGTCAGCCATACCGGGATGGAATGTTTGCGTGCAAAAGGGGCTACCCCTTTGATGTGGTCGCCGTGTTCATGCGTAACGACAATGCCGCTGAGATTATCAATTCCCAAGCCGATACGCGCCAGACGTGCGACTGTGTCGGTCAAAGAAAAACCACAATCCATCATCACGCAGGTCTGCCCGACTTGCACCACCAATGCGTTACCCTCGCTGCCGCTGCCAAGTGATGCGAAGCGCATGAACCGGGAAAATATGTGCGGATATAATGACGCGCGCGTTACTTGCCGAGAGCCTTGAACAGCCCGTCAATAATCCGTTGTGTGCCGGGGTTGCTCTCGCCATTGCCGTTATTGGCCGCCACTTCGCAACCCGCATTGCCTTCATGTACGGTCACCTGGTAACGCACGGGCTTGACAGCATCTTCCTTGCGCCAGAAAGCCAGTTTGTCCAACCATCCCTTTTCTTTCGCCGCTTCTTCGAAACGCAGGAAGAACACGCCATTAGCCCTGTCCTTGTCCTCCACTACGTAGCCTTCATGTTCCAGCGCAATACCTACAGTACGCCAACTTCTGTCGAACGGCTCACTCAACAAAATAATCCTGATTCCGTTGGAAAGAGTCTGCAATCTGGGCGCAACGGCCACCGCTCCCTGTGCGGATGGCGCATCCGTCTGTGCATTCGCCAGTGTTTCCGCGCCACCCAGCCTGGTCATCAGCATTTGCAGCATGGTGGCTTCCAGTTCCGGGTCATTCGGCCGCGACTGCCACTGGGTTGTGCTCTTGTCCGCGCCGACCAACACTTCTTCCTTGCCGTATTGAGTGAGGTAAATTTCCGTGCTGTTGCCGTCTTTGCCGCGTTCCAGGCGCATGCGGTACATATCTCTCGTGCCGGAGTCGTACAAACCATCCAGCACCTTGCCCAGCACCTTGCGGATGCCTTCCATGGGAATATTGGAGCGATTTTCCGCCCAATCGGTTTCGATAATGCCGGCCTGCGGATTATCGATCTTGATGGCAAAACCATTCTCCTGCCAGAATGCCTTGATCACCGGCCACACATTTTCCGCCTTATCGTCTACTACCAGCCAGCGCTGCGCTCCATTGCGCTCCAGACGTACTCTCTTTGATTCCGGCAATACTGAAGAAGCCCGTGACTGGGAAATGACACCACCCTTGGCGAAGTCGGAATAGTTCGCCACGGCTGCACTGCCGTCGGATATGGTGTAGTGATCCTCGGCTGTCGGTGCAGTCAGGTCGGGCGGCACCTCCAGCGACGGAACTGTGACTGCGGCAGCTTTGTAATCAACACGCTTGTTGTCAAGGCCGATGCTGGCGCATCCGGCCAAGGTCAACATTGCCAGGGACAGAGCGGTAAGGCGTAAAGTTCTCATGCGATTCCTCGAATTTAATACGTGTGTCACTTAGATTACCCCGGCTTGCCTCATTGCGTTTTCAACCACGCCATGCAAAGTGACCGACATTGGAGTCAGTGGCAGGCGCAGGACATTATTTATTCTTCCCAAACGCGCCACTGCCCACTTTACCGGAATCGGGTTAGCTTCGACAAACAGATGGCGATGCAAACCGAGTAGCCGGAAATTGATTTCGCGCGCCTTATCCACTTCGCCGTTCAAGGCTGCAACGCACATCTCGTGCATCAATTTCGGGGCCACGTTGGCGGTAACCGAAATCGTGCCATGCGCACCCAGCAGGAGCAACGCCAGCGTGCTCGCATCGTCGCCGCTGTACACCGCAAAGTCCTTGGGTGCGCGCTGTAGCAGGTCGCTGCCGCGCTCTATATTTCCGGTTGCATCCTTGATTCCGACAATGTTGGGAATCTGCGCCAGGCGAAGCACGGTGTCGTTGTGCATGTCCGCGACGGTGCGTCCGGGCACGTTATACAGGATATGCGGCATATCCACCGCCTCGGCGATGGCCTTGAAATGCAAATACAGCCCTTCCTGCGTCGGCTTGTTGTAATACGGCACCACGGTCAAAGAAGCGTCGGCTCCGGCCTTCTTTGAGAAGCTGGCCAGCTCGATGGCTTCCCTGGTGGAATTCGCCCCGGTACCCGCGATCACCGGTATGCGCCCGGCGGCATGTTCCACCGCAAGCTGGATCAACGATTCATGTTCTTCCACATCTACCGTGGGAGACTCACCCGTGGTACCTGCCACCACGATCCCATCCGTGCCCTGGTCGATATGGAAATCCACCAGCGCACGGAAAGCGGCCAAATCCAAACTACCGTCCTCATGCATCGGCGTAACTATTGCAACGATACTGCCCTTAATCATGGTGAACACCACCTTTACCCCAGTGCCAGGGCACTGCTAACGAAAGGTAACATTTTAACTGATTATCATATGGATTGCGTTACAAAACCAAAGTTTCAGTGCAGACTAACAATAATATCCGCAGGATATTTTGTTATGTCGTAACTAAAAGACGGCACGCTGTGGAATAATGGGAGAGTCGCCATTTCTTTACCGCATCATGCCTGCCGTAGCGCTTTCCACCCTTGTTCCGGGCGAGTCCGCGACCATTGTCGCAATCCATACCGAAGGACCGTTGCATCAGCGTCTGCTGGCGATGGGCTTCCGCACCGGCAAGCCGATTGAATTGATACGTCGCGCCCGCTTCTCCGGCCCTTTGCAGGTGCGCATCGGCACCACCGACATTCTGCTGCGCGGAAACGAAGCGGAAAAAATCATGGTGAAAAAAACATGAAGCGCATTGCGCTATTAGGCATGCCAAACACCGGCAAATCCACCCTGTTCAACCGCATGACCGGGGCTTCCGCGCGCGTCGGCAACTGGCCCGGGATCACTGTGGAATTACTTACCGGCAGAATCCTGCTGGGAGGCGACATGGTAGAAATTATTGACCTGCCGGGCATGTATGACCTGCATGGCTTTTCCGAGGACGAACAGGTAGTGCGCCATTTTTTGCACGACAACGTGCCCGACCTTGCTCTCATCGTTCTCAACGCAACGCAGATCGAGCGCCAGTTGAGCCTGCTGCTGCAACTCAAGCAGATCAACCTGAACATGGTGGTATTGCTCAACATGGCAGACGAAGCCAAAAAATTTGGCATCACCATCGACACCGCGAAGATGACCGAGGCGCTCGGCATTCCCATCTTCCTGCTCAGCGCAAAGTACGGCGCGGGCTATGGCGAAGCCTTGCAGGCAATCACCAAAGCCTTGCGCTACACCACGCCCGGCATGGCAGAACATTTGCGCGACCAGCTCAAATCCGACAACCAGATCGAGGCCGAAATGGCACGCGTGCTGCGACACTCGGTGCAGGTTCCCGCGCGTCTGCCTGACAATCTCACAGACCAGCTCGACCGCCTCATGCTGCATCCCTGGTTGGGCTTGCCGATTTTTTTTGGTGTCATGTATTTTCTGTTTCAGGCGATATTTTTTCTGGGCCAGCCGCTGCAAACCGGCGTTAACGACCTGTTTACCTGGCTAAGGGATGCTGCCATCGCCCCGCTGCTCGCCATCCTGCCCGCCGCGTTGCAGGGCCTGCTGCTGGATGGCATTTACAATGGCGTAGCCACCGTTGCAGCGTTTGTGCCGCTGATCGTGCTGTTCTTCCTGTTCATGGCAATAGTTGAAGACACCGGATATTTGTCGCGTGCCGCCTTCCTGATGGATGCGCTAATGGCGAAAATGGGGCTGGACGGACGCAGCTTCGTGATGCTGCTGATGGGTTTCGGCTGCAACGTACCCGCGCTGATGGGCACGCGCGTGATGCGCTCGCGCAGCTTGCGCCTGCTTACCATGCTGGTCATTCCATTTTCGCTGTGTTCGGCACGTCTGCAAGTGTTCGTATTTATCACTGCCGCGTTGTTCTCGCCCAAGGCCGCACCGCTGGTACTGTTCAGCCTGTATCTGTTCAGCTTCGGTACTGCCATTCTCACCGCTCTGCTGTTCAAAGGCTACCTGCCCAACAGCGAACCGTTCGTGCTGGAACTGCCGCCCTACCGCTTCCCCACCCCGCGCCAACTGGTGCTACGCGGCTGGCACGAGGTCTATCACTTCATCCACCGTGCCAGCAAGTTCATCGTCGCGGGCGTAGTAATGGTCTGGCTGCTCACCCACCTGCCCCCCTCCGCCGCACCGGCCAGTGCTGACACGCTCGCCGGTATGGTGGGCGCATGGCTGCACCCGTTGTTCAAACCCATAGGCATCACGTCGGAACTGACCATCGCGCTGATCTTCGGCTTCGTCGCCAAGGAAATCGTCATCGGCTCGCTCGCAGTGATTTACGGCTTGGGCGGCGAGGCCCTGAGCCACTCGCTGGCTTTGCAATTGGACTGGGTACAGGCTTACAGCTTCATGCTGTTTACCCTGATCTATACTCCCTGCCTGTCTGCCATCGCGACGCTTCGCAGCGAGTCCAAGGATAACGGCTTCACGCTATTCTCTGTCGCTTGGTCACTGGTGCTGGCATGGCTGGTCAGCTTCATTTTTTATCAGGGCGCGAGGTGGTTGGGATATTAAACGTAAGGAAAAGATCAAGCTGCCGGGAAAGTATTGATTGATAGAATGAGCGCATCAAACCGGCGCGATCATGCAATGATTGAGGAAAAAAACAGAAACCCCATGACATCAAGCCACTCCCGTACCCATCACGCAGAATATCCATGAGTGCCATATTATTTTCACTCGCAACATTCTTTTCCACTTGTTTCGGCGGATTGTTTGCGCTCAAGTTCCGTGACCGGTTGCACTTCATACTCAGCTTCACTGCCGGTGTGCTCCTTGGAGTCGTCAGTTTTGACTTGCTGCCAGAAATTTTTAAGCTGGCCAACGAACTGGGAATAGATGCCACAGGTTCAATGGTCGCACTGGTTGTCGGTTTTCTTCTTTTCCACAGCCTTGAAAAATTCGTGTTGATGCACCATGTCCACGAAACCGATTACGCCGCGCATCGTCATCCCAAGGTAGGTGTCTTTTCAGCCCTTACCTTGGCGGGGCACAGCTTTATGGATGGTGTCGGGATAGGCCTTGCATTTCAGGTTTCGGAGCCGGCCGGTCTTCTCGTTTCCATTGCGGTGATTTCGCACGATTTTTGTGATGGCCTGAACACGGTCAGTTTGATGCTGGTTAACCACAATACAACTCGCCGTTCGATTGCGATGCTCCTGTTGGATGCAATCGCTCCCGTTTTAGGTGCAGCTTCCACTTTGGTTATTCAGGTATCTTCTGCCACACTGATGCTCTATTTGGGATTCTTCGCCGGTTTTCTTCTGTATATCGGCGCCTCCGATATTTTGCCGGAGGCACACTCCCAGAAACGTTCCTCCACGACTGCAAGTCTTATCGGATTAACGTGCTTGGGAACGGTCTTTGTCTATTTTGTAGCCCGGCTGGCATGAAATCCAAGATTGCAGAGATTATGATGCGTGGTAGATTCGCAGGGTGACAGGCAAAGCATATCCAGCTTTCGGCAAGCAGGAAATTCTCTCCAACAAGCAGGTGCGCCCCGGCGGGCGCACCTGCATATAGAGACTCAGGCAGTTTAAGCAATCCCTGCCTGATGTTTGTTACTCAAGGCAGCGGGGGTAAGCCGTTTGCCTGCAACTCCGCATCCATCGCGGTCTTGTTGTGGGACTCGATAGACGAATAGATCGGGGTTCCTTTAGGCGTGAATCCACCGCTGCCACCACCGTTGAATTGTGATGGGCAACCCACTTGCACCGTACCACCGGCAATGCCGAGGATGCAGTTGTTGACTTCGCTTGCATAGGTATTGCTGGTAGTAATCAGTATTACGCTCGTGGAGTTGAGGCCGGTCGCCTTGGTTTGCACCGTGACCGTTGCCAAGGGAACGCTGCTAGTTCCGGTTACGCCGCTGATGTTAGCAGCCGTGCATCCGCCTGAGCCGAAGACGACCCCCATCAGGTTGTAGTTATCCCCCGTTGTTGGCGCTGGCGTAATCGGTGTGAAGACGAAACCATTTGCGCATACCCCGGTGCCTATGCTCGGTAGTGAGGTCAATGC
>CAIQPV010000167.1 GCA_903873725.1 uncultured Nitrosomonadales bacterium | reverse complement strand
GCAGCGGAGCGGGCACGGTATTCGGCGCCGGAACGGACGCGGTCACTGGCAACCTGAACGTTACGTCGGGCGGCGCGGTCACGCAGACGGGTGCATTGACGGTAACCGGCACCACCAGCATCACTGCTACCGGGAACGACATCATTCTGGGGAACGCTGGCAATGATTTTGGTTCTGCCATAGTTGCCACCCCAACTGCTGCCCAATCTCTAGCTGCCTCTGTTTCCGCAACCGGAGCCAATATCACGTTGAATGATGCGAATAATCTATGGTTGAACAATATTAACGGCAAGACGGTGACGCTGACAGCTGCCGGCTCGATTCTCGACGGCAACAACGTAGCTACCAACATCACAGCGACAGTTGCTGCTGTGTTGACAGCTACAAATGGCACGGTTGGTACAACGCCGACTGCGATTAATGTTATTACGCCGACTGTCAATGTTACCGCCGGTGGAATTGACCCGGGCCTGACTTCGATCAACATCGACGGTTCGGTTGACCATTTGGTCCTGGGCAACTACCCGCTAGGCATGGTGCGTTTCAATGGCGCTTACATCGGACAGGTTCTGGTACCGGGACTTAATCCGCAGGCTTATCCGGATACGATTGCGGAAGTTCAGTCGACCGCGAACAACTCCAACGCTGACACCTCACTGCCACCCGCTGTGAGCACGGCAGGCGAGGCGATACCGACGGCCTATTCGACTGATAGTGTCAACACCCAAATGTTCATGGGAGGTGGTGTGATCGGGATGTTGAAGCCGTTTGTCAAGATCAGCAGTTCGGGACTGACATTGCCTGCCGGTTTGAGCAATGATTTGAACCTGCAGGAGTCGGATGATCAACATCGTCGTACCGGGAACTAGGCAGGATAGGGGGTGGGCGGAAATAATTTTGCCCACCCGATATTTTTGATTAATACAAGCAAGGTGAGCAATAATAAAATGACAACGCTGATGTTTTACGACAAACCCATAGCACTGAACCGGGAAGCCCACAAGAATTTCAAGATTGCTCCGTCCAACGATTTCAGGTTTTCCGCAAAAACAAATTCGATCGTCCTGACCAGCATCGAGTTTATCGAGGCGGCGAAGGAATACCCTATCGTTTTTGCTAAAGTCTCGGATGAGGCAATGGTACCGGTCGCGTTGCTTAGTTTGCGAAACGACGAGAATCTTTATGTCAATGACGAGGGGAAGTGGGATGCGCGTTACATTCCTGCTTTTGTGCGCCGCTACCCGTTTGTTCTGGCCGAGAATGATGGCACGCAGTTTACCGTATGCATAGATGAGGCTTTTCCGGGGCTGAACGAGAATGAGGGGCAGGCGTTGTTCGACGAAAAGGGCGGGAATACTCCTTTTTTGCAGAATGCCCTGGACTTTATGAATAACTACCAGACGCAGTTCAAACTGACCGAGGAATTCGTAAAACAGTTGAAAGAACTCGATCTGTTGATTGAGATCAGCGCAAAGGCGGAGTTGGCCGGCGGCGAAAATTACCTGCTTGGCGGGTTGATGATTGTTGACGAACAGAAGCTGCTCAAGCTTAGCCCCAAGAAATCCTATGATTTATTCCAGTCGGGCAGGTTGGGCTGGATTTATGCCCACCTGATTTCACTAAGCAACATGAGCAGGTTGCTCGACAAGATGCAGATTACGAAAACTGCATAAGCATCACCCCCGCCCCGAGTTCGGAAATGGGATTCGGAAGGATTGCAGAACAGAGCCCCTGGCAAAGGGGCGCATGAAACTAAAGGGCGCTTCTAAAAATTCAAAATTCTAAACAAGACAAGGCGCGAACAAAAAATTGCGACGCAGCATATAGTTGATATGTAAGGAACAATTTTTTGAGAGCAACGCAGTATTGTGACGAAGTTTGGATTTTTAGAAGTGCCCTAAACTGCACTGTCGTATTCTTTATTCCCGGATTACCGGGAATGAGTCGGTTCATGGACTAAGTAATGATGATAACCATTTGCAGACAAATCTTGATTGCGGTAGTTTTTCTTGTATCCGGCCAAGTGGTACTGGCCGGCACGCAGGAGGCAAATGATCCCTACGGGAACGGGGATTATTCTGTTGCGCGGAAAGAATTCGAAAGGCTTGCAGCCACCGGTGATGCCTCGGCACAGTTCAATCTGGGGGTGATGTACGCAAAAGGGAAAGGCGTGCCGCAGGATTACAATCAGGCCTTGCTGTGGTACCGCAAAGCTGCCGAACAGGGAGATGTGTCGGCACAGGTTAATCTTGGGGTGATGTTTTCCAAAGGACAGGGAGTACCACAGGATTATAAGGAAGCGGTATCGTGGTACCGCAAAGCCGCCGAACAGGGGGATGCTGTGGCGCAGTTCAACCTGGGGGTAATGTACGTCAACGGGCAAGGCGTGCCCCAGGATTATAAAGCAGCGGTGTTGTGGTACCGCAAAGCGGCGGAGCAGGGGGATGCTGTGGCACAGTTCAACCTTGGCGCGAAGTACGCCGGCGGACAAGGTGTGCTGCAGGACTACAAGGAAGCATTTTCATGGTATTCCAGGGCGGCCGAACAGGGTAATGCTTCGGCGCAGTACAGGCTTGGAGTGATGTTTGCCAACGGTGAGGGCGTGGCTCAGGACTACCGCCAGGCCGTGGTGTGGTACCGCAAGGCGGCCGAACAGGGTAATGCTTCGGCGCAGTTCAACCTTGCAGTAAAGTGCGCCAATGGACAGGGTGTGCAGCAGGACTACAATGAAGCCGTGTCATGGTATTCCAGAGCTGCGGAACAAAGTCAGCCGAATGCCCAGAATAATCTGGGAGTCATGTACTACAACGGGCAAGGCGTACCCCGGGATCCGGTGCAGGCGTATAAGTGGGTCAGCCTGGCAGTGTTGGCGGGAGATGGAGAGGCAGCGAGTAACAAAAAAGTGGCTGAGGCAAGCTTGACCCCCAATCAAATTGAAGAGGCACAGTCTCTGGTACAGGATTGGCTGGAGAAGCATAAGGGAACCTCTAAAAATTAAATTTTCGTCGCGATACTGCGTTGCTCACAAAAAATTGCTCCTTACATATCAGACATATGCTGCGTCGCAATTTTTTGTTCGCGCCTTGTCTGGCTTAGAAAATTGAATTTTTTAGAGGTTCCCATAAGTAATTTCCTGGCGGTCTGATAACAGGTTCAGGTCTTTGATCATTCCCGCGTTCTGCATCCCGATAGCATATGCCAATGGCATGGACGGGAAACCCAGCCTGCAAAAACAACCAGGCTCCTTTTGGAATCAAAATCAAACGTGAAGCCTTGTTTTTTTAAATCCCGTGAACTTATCAATGCTGTTGTCTTCAGAATATTCGTTGCGCTATTGTTGAGCGTCCTGGTACTGGACTTGCCGTCACTTGCATGGGCGGAAAATTCATCGCCGATGCCAGGCCACTATTTGTTTGTGGACAAAGACGGACAACTCTGGGGGTGGGGAGATAACGCTTTCGGGCAATTGGGCAGGGAGGGGCTTTCTGCGGCAAGGTTGCCTTTACCGCTGGATTTCCCTGCGCCAATCCTGTCTGCCGCCACCGGGAAGCGGCACTCGGTGGTGGTTGATAATCGCGGCTCAGTCTGGGTATGGGGCGATAATAGCGCCGGACAATTGGGGACGGGAGATTTCAATAACTCGGTCAAACCTATGCGCTTGGAATTGCCGGCGGTGGCGGCAGTTGGTGCCGGTGCCTGGCACACAGTCGCTTTGGACAAGAGCGGTCATGTCTGGACTTGGGGTGGAAATACACTGGGACAATTGGGAAGCGGCAAGTCCGGTAAATTTTCAGTTGCCACCGCACCGCAAAAAGTTGGGGGATTGGATAATGTTGTTGCGATCCGATCGGGCGATTACCATGTTTTAGCTTTGTGCGCCGATGGCTCGGTATGGGCGTGGGGGAAAAATCAGCAGGGACAACTGGGGAATGGTGATAGGACTCCGCATGATCGTCCAAGCCGGGTTGCGGGCTTGCCAAAAATCCATTTGATCAACGCTGCCGGAAATGCATCGCAAGCCTTGGGAATCGACGGCAAGGCATGGGGCTGGGGAAAGTATTCCGACACCGATCAAGGTTCGACGGCACCACATCAGATTGGCGGGGTGCTACCGGCAGAGGGTGTTGCTGCATTCAGGGTCAGCGGTCGTGTTATGGCAAACGACCATCCTGTAGCTGGGGCGACTGTAAGCGTTGATGATGAAGCCTGCGCTACAACCGATAACCATGGTGCCTATCTCTGTCTGCTTCCGGCCGGTTTTAAGGGTGTCCTGCAAGCACAGAAAGATGGTTTTATTTTTGCAGAAGTAAAAATAAAACCCATTTCCAAACCATTATCTGACCGGAACATTCTGGGCAGCGCAAATGCTGTGAGGCCAAAACTGGAATTGGCTTTGGGGTTAAAGGCAAATCAGGAACATGTTGTTTCTACTTCCCCGGTGGCTTCGATCCCATTGGATTCTTCGGAACGAGTCAGGGAGAAGGAGGAAATAAGGATGCCGCCAATCGTCGCTACCGTTTCCGAGTCTCACTCCAAGGCAACTGCAGAAGATGAGCCTGTGCCAAAAAAACAGGAAACACAGGTGGTAACCATCCGCATCGGCGGAACGGTACACATGTCAGGGAAAGATAGCAAGGGACTACCCGTAAGCGATGTCGAGATTTCAGGGAAGGGCGCACAGTGCGGCCCATCGGATGGCCGTGGCGAGTATCTTTGTTCGGTTCAGGTCGGGTGGACAGGCCATTTGGTCGCGGCGAAGCGCAGCTACAAATTTTCACCCAAAACGATCTCTTTCCGGGATGTGCGGGAGGATCGTTCGTATCAGGATTTCACGGCTTTTTATGAGCCGGATTGATGGTTTATGATTACTGAAGACAAGTATCAGTTGCTGAGGCTTTACATTCGTGGCCTGTCAGTGGAATCTCCATTGACCGGGCGATTGCCGCGTCAAATCAATCAGCCGAATATCGATATTGATATAGATCCGAAGATTACCCGTGTTGCGGATAACCTTTATGAAGTTGCGGCCAGGTTTACTGTTTCGGCACGCGCGAATGGCGTGCAGTTGTATCTGGTCGAGTTGACCCAGGCCGGATTTTTCTCGATCTCCCCATCGGCAGAGGCGCATAAGGAAGCGTTGCTGCGACGGGTTTTTCCGCAACTGCTTTACCCTGCCGCAAGGAGCAGTATCGTCGGTTTTATTGTTGCCGCAGGCTACCAGCCGCTTGTCCTTGATCATATCCGCATGGAAAGTTTGTTCACAACAACTCCCGTGACGGACAAGCGGCAATTACCGCCCGAACCCGTCCCGCTCGTGCAGACAGAGCCGGTTGTGCAAGTGCAACATCCCGAATCCATTACACCATGGAAAAAAAACGGGCTGCGGGCGGCGGTACTCGCCGGAGCCGCATTAACCGGCCTGTTGCTGGCACTGCAAGTACATTGGCAGCGGCATCCGGCGGTTTTCCCCGGGGAGCATCGGGATACCACGGCAGATAAGCAAACCCCCATTGTTTCCGGAATTGTTGCCGACAGTCCTGTAGTAACGGGGAATCTATCCTCGGCAGTTGAAAACGAACTATCGGGCTTGCCGGTCAGACAGGTGGAACAGATGGGAAGCACATGGCTGGCAGCACAGGACACCGGCTTTTTTACCGTTGAGTTGCTGCGCACCGATGATCTGAAAAAGGCGGAGAATCTTATTCCGCCGGAAGAAGGACAACCGCTCTTCCTGGTGAAGCTGGGGAGTACCGGAACTACGGAATATGCTGTCCTGAGCGGGGCTTACGGAAACGAGGGACAAGCCAGACAGGTTGCGGCAAAATCTGCCGGTTATCGCGCCATCCGGTTCGGTGACATCAAAGCCAATTTACGCGTGGAACGCTGATATTAAAAAATTACAGTTGGTGAAGAATCTGTTCCAGGTAAATTCGCACCAGCTACACTGATAACTTCGGGTTTCAGATTGGTTGATGTTTTCCATTGGGTATAAGGTGCGGGTTATAGGAATGGCTGATACTTTCATGATATAACTATAATACGGTATTCTGGATGCCGGATCGGGAATATCCGAACCCCGCAGGAAAAGCGATGCTGAGTTTGTTTTTTTAAGGCGTAATTCAGTAAGGTAAACCCCCGGCTTTGCCGGGGGACTTACCCAGGTTTGACCTATGCGACGGTCGGAGTGATTCTCTGAGTCTTGACCAAAAGACAAAGGAGATTCACAAATGAAAGAATACCAGAGCCTCGCGCATACGAGGTGGGATTGTAAATACCATATAGTATTTATCCCGAAG
>CAIQPV010000166.1 GCA_903873725.1 uncultured Nitrosomonadales bacterium | reverse complement strand
GCCAATTGCAGTGGGTAATCGACCATGCCGCCGAGGCCGCGCTGAAGGATGTGGCACGACTCAAACTGGCCAGTTTGCTGCTGGATGAAAAAGGTTATGCAGAAGCGTTGACCTTGCTCGATGCAACCCATCCCGACTCATTCTCCGGTTTGTACGCGGACCTCAGGGGTGATGTGCTGAACGCGCAGGGCAAGACTGAAGAGGCGCGTACCGCTTATCAGCAGGCATTTGAAAAGACCGATGCCAAGAGTCCCTACCACAACCTGATCCAGATGAAGCTGGATGCGCTCGGGGGCGCCAAGTGAAATTTATCCGCTCCAATGCACCATTTTTAGCCGCGATAGTGTCGGTCGTGCTGCTTGCCGGCTGCTCCAGCTTGTTTGGAAGCTCGTCCGGCAAGCCCAGAGAGCCGAGCAAACTGGTTGAGTTTAAGCCCGCCGCCACGATAGAGGTGCGCTGGCATTACGAATTGGGTGACGCAGGCGGCAATGTGCTGCAACCGGCAGTGACCAGCGATGCGGTGTATGCCGCAAATGCCAGGGGCGAAATATTGCGTCTGGACAGCGCCACGGGAAGGCAGGTGTGGCGTGCCGAGAGTGGGTTTCCGATTACCGGCGGAGTAGGTGCGGGCGATGGTCTGGTGCTGGTCGGCGGGGAGAAGGGTGATCTTGCTGCCTTTGGGCAGGATGGAAAGTTGCGCTGGAAGGTCAAGGTGTCCAGCGAAATATTGAGCGCTCCGCAAGTGTCAAACGGTATCGTAGTGGTGCGCACGGGTGATGGTCGCATTGCGGGACTGAGTGTGACAGATGGCGCGCGCCAGTGGCTGTATGAGCGCGCCACTCCGGCGCTGATTGTGCGCAGCCATGCCGGAGTGACCATTGCACGCGGCATTGTGTTTGCCGGTTTTGCCGGCGGTCGGATGGCGCTGATCAACCTGGGTAATGGCATTGTCATGTGGGAAGTACCGGTGTCCCAGCCTCGCGGCAATACCGAACTGGAGCGTATCAGCGACATCACCAGTTTGCCGGTGGCAGATGACGAGCAGGTTTGTGCGGCGGCCTTTCAGGGCAGCGTGGCTTGCTTTGAGCTGGCCCAGGGTAACCCGCTGTGGAGCCGGGAACTGTCCAGCGACAAAGGTGTTGCCCTGTCGCGCAAATCTCTCTATCTGACCGACGCCAGCGGTGTGGTGTCAGCACTGGACAAAACCACGGGTAGCTCTCTTTGGAAAAATGACCAGTTGACCTTGCGCCGCACGTCAACGCCCTATGTGTTTGGCAATTATGTGGCGGTGGGCGATTACGAAGGTTATGTGCATTTCCTGAACCGCGATGACGGCAGCTTCGTGGCGCGGCTGAAGACTGACGGCGGCAGCATCGACGAAGCTCCGGTGGAACTGGATCGTGGCTTGCTGGTGCAAACAAGCAGTGGAGGTTTATATTCGGTGGTCGTCCACTAAAGTATGTTACCCACGCTAGTTCTGGTCGGACGCCCCAACGTCGGGAAATCCACACTGTTCAATCGCCTCACACGCAGCCGCGATGCGCTGGTGGCCGACCAGCCGGGCTTGACGCGCGACCGTCACTACGGTCGCGGGCGCATTGGCGAGCGTCCCTTTCTGGTAGTGGATACCGGCGGCCTGGAGCCTGTCGCCAAGGAAGGCATCCTGTTCGAAATGGCCAAGCAGACGCGGCAGGCCGTGGACGAAGCCGATGTCGTGCTGTTTCTGGTTGATGGCCGTCAGGGGTGTACCCCGCAGGACAAAATCATCGCCGAACAATTGCGCAAAACCGGGCGTCCTGTGCTGCTGCTGGTCAACAAGGCCGAGGGCATGCAGCGCGTCGCCGTCACCAATGAGTTTTTCGAACTGGGAATAGGCGAGCCGCTGCCGATTTCTTCGGCACATGGCGACAATGTGACGGAGGTGGTAGAAATTGCGCTGGAGGAATTGCCGCCGCAAGCAGAAGTCGAAGAAGAAAAATCTGATCATCCCAAGCTGGCTATCGTCGGTCGCCCCAACGTAGGTAAATCCACGCTGGTAAATGCCATTCTGGGCGAAGAGCGCGTGATCGCCTTCGACCAGCCCGGTACCACGCGCGACAGCATCTACATCGACTTCGAGCGGGGTGGTAAGCAGTACACCATCATCGACACCGCCGGGGTGCGCCGCCGTGGCAAGGTGGACGAAGCCATCGAAAAATTTTCCGTGATCAAAACCCTGCAAGCGGTGGAAGATGCGAATGTCGTAGTGCTGGTGGTGGACAGTCGCGACCAGATCACCGAACAGGACGCGCACATCGCCGACTTCGTGCTGGAAGCCGGGCGCGCACTGGTGCTGGCGGTGAACAAATGGGACGGGTTGGACGAATATCAGCGCTCTACGGTCAAGCGCGACATTGAGCGCAAGCTGCATTTTCTCAGCTTCGCCAAACTGCATTTCATCTCCGCTCTGCATGGCAACGGCATACCCGGCGTGTTGAAATCAGTGGATGAAGCCTATGCCGCCGCGATGGCCAAAATGCCCACGCCGCAGCTCACGCGTGTGCTTATTGCCGCAGTAGAAAAGCAGCAACCTCCTCGCGGGCAGTTCCGCCCAAAGATGCGTTACGCGCATCAGGGTGGCAGCAACCCGCCGCTGATCGTGATCCACGGCAGCGCGCTGGACAAGATTCCGGACAGTTACCGTCGCTATCTGGAACGATCTTTTTGCGAAGCGTTCAAACTGCAAGGCACTCCGCTCAGGATTGAGTTCAAGGCAGGCAAGAATCCTTTCGAAGGAAAAACGAGACCTCTCACCGAAAGCGAACAGCGCAAGAACCATCGCGCGCGCATTCGGGGGCGCAGGCTGTACGGTTGACGCAATTAAATTGCATATCGCCAAAACTGGCGGACGATCATACAATTACGGGTGAAATTAATCCCATGAAAATAGTTGACGGTTTTGTAGGTGCGAATTCAT
>CAIQPV010000165.1 GCA_903873725.1 uncultured Nitrosomonadales bacterium | reverse complement strand
TTCAGCAGCATGGGTCTGACAGGAGCCCCGACCGGCGTCGGCAGCCTGGGCGGAGTTGTGGATACCAATCTAGCCCAGTTAGAATTGACTTCGCGCCCTATACCGAAGCTCACGCTTACCGCCAATGCGCGTTATGAAGATAAGAATGATAAAACCCCGTCTGCTTCATACAACGTGCTTAGCACCCCATTCAGCCCAACACCACCGCAGGCGTATTATTCGAACAATTACTCAAGTTCGTCGACCAAGGTCAACGGAAAAATTGAAGCTGCTTATCAACTTCCGAACCACTACCGTGCGACATTGGGTGTCGATTATGCGACGGTACAACGTGCCACTCCGCCCTCTACTTCCAGTCCGGCAGCGACCGATCTGGGGCTGGCTATTGGCGGGATGCGGGAAATCACCCGGGAGACAGGTTATCGGGCCGAGTTAAGGCGTTCGTTCACGGATACGTTTAATACAGCGGTAATCTACTTGCACAGCCAGCGAACCGGAGACAACTGGACCATCTATAGTCCTGCCGGCACGCTTCCAATGACGATGATGGATCGCAAGCGCGACAAGATCAAACTGTCGGCGGATTGGTCGCCGATCAGCAAATTGTTTCTCCAGTTCAACCTTGAAGACGGCAAGGATACTTACACCGGCCCGAGCGAAGTGGGGATGCGCGACACCGGCATGAGTTCCTACGGCCTCGATGCAGTTCTGACTTTGTCCGAGAACTGGAAACTGACCGGCTACATGAACCGGAGTGATCAAACCCTGCATGTTAATCACACGGCCCTGTACTTGGCCGAGCTGGATGACATCAATACCAGCCTGGGTTTCGGCCTGATCGGCAAGCCAACCGGCCAACTCGATGTCGGCGGAAATTTGTCGTACATGAACGACAGCAATCGCTATAACCAAACCGATGGTGGGCTGCCGGATGTCACTTATCGCGTGACCAGCCTGAAGTTATTTGGCAAATATTCATTGAAAAAAGATGCCGACGTTCGTGTTGATCTCGTTCACCAGAATGCCACGCTTGACGAATGGACCTGGGGTAACAACGGGCAGGCTTTTACCTATACCGATAATACGACCGTTTCGATGCAACCGCACCAGTGCGTGACATTTCTTGGAGCCAGTTATGTATACAAATTCAGGTAATTGCCAGGATGGTTTACGGTTAAGTGATGCCTCGGGCTGATTGTAAAATTGAAGTAATGGAAATTGAAGCAAAAGAAATATTGGTAATTGTGGGTTTTATTATCAGGGTTGAAAGTTTAATTTTGAAGACGAGGGGTTAAAATGAAATCTATACTTGTTCGGTTGGGCTTGACGGCCCTGGTGATTGGAGGGCTGGCTGGTTGCGGCGGTGCTTCAATAGGAGTAAATGGAGTCAATACGGGTGGTACAGGTATCGCGGGTGGCACGAATGCAACTGCGGCAATCAACGGACAGACATTGTCTGCTGCTCAGTGGCAAGCTCTCGCACCGCAGATTAGCGCTTCCGACATTTCCGTGTCGATTAGTACCGCCAGTGGCGTTGCGGGCACTCCCGTAGTGAAATTCAAGGTGACCGATGGGAATGGCAATCCGGTGGTTGGGCTGGGTGGTCAATATCCCGCCGTCGGCACGGCCGTAACTCACTCCAACTATAACCTTAATTTTACTCTCGCCAAGTTGGTGCCCGGTACAAACGGCAACCCCAGCAAGTGGGTTAACCTGCTGGTTGACAAGCCGGTAGCATCTGGAACTGCCGGTGCGGTAGTCAACAGCGGGCTTTCCTGGTTGGCCGCCTACCCCACCGCTGAAGCCCAAGGCACCTTGGTCGACAACGGTGATGGGACTTACCAATACACTTTCTTGCGTGATATCAAGCAGACGCAGGCTATTGTCAATGGCGATACTACGGCGAACAACAAGGCTGATCTTGATCCAACTAATTTGGCCTTTGATCCGACCGCGACACACCGTTTGGGAATCATTATTCTGGGTAGCCAACCCGGTACCGGTATCAACACCCCGACAGCCACGGCGCAATTGACACCCGTTCCACTGTTAAAAACTTTCAACATCGGCTATGACTTCCGCCCAGATGGAAATCCGGTCACCAACACACGCGACATCGTTGACGCTGGCTCCTGCGATGCGTGCCATGACAATGTGAAACTCAAGAGGGGTCTCGGCCATATTAGCCTCACTGGAACGAGTAGCCTGGCTGTAAGCTATAACGCTTCAGGCGTAGCGACTACCGTCACCATGTCCAATGGCATTCCTGCAGGCACCTATGTAGGCCGCAATGACCCGAAACTGTGCGTGACATGCCACACCGATCAGACCAAGTACGGATTTGCTGTGGTAACAGGTGATGGTACATTCAACTATGGCTACAGTGCCTACTACCGGGTCGCAACCGGGGTATTGGGCGATAACCAGGCGGCATTTACCTACCCGCGCATGATTCACCAGACGCACATGGGCAACCAGTTGGTTAAACAGGGTTACAACCTGAACGGTCATGATGCCAATTGCGCAAGTGCCACCGTCGGTAAGGATGTGGGTGCGGCTCAGTGTTTCAACGGCGTCGGATATCCCCAAGACCAGCGGAATTGCACCAAATGCCACACGGGTACTGCTGGTAACGGCACAGCCGTCGTAACCAAAGATGGCGACAACTGGAAGAACGTCCCAAGCCAGTTGGCCTGCGGTGCTTGCCACGATGGCATTAACTTCACACTTGGTGCAGGTGTGGCCGGGAGTTCAACACTTGCGGATAAATATGCGGATTTGGCTGCCGGGAATCCTGCCGGGACAACGCACACGGGCCACGGTGGTGGTAAACAACTGGACAACAGCAAATGTACCACATGTCATACTTCGACTGGTGTTTCGGGTCCTCTCCCAGATATTGCCTTGTATCACGAGACAAACTTTTCCACACCGAACAACCCGGTTGCCAGCGCCGGTGTAAGTACGATTGCCTATACGATCAATAAAGTAACCGTTAATGCAGCCGGTAATCTGGTGATGAATTTTGGAATCACGCTTAACGGTTCTCCGGTAACCTCGCTACCCGTGCTTTCGACAGCGAATACACCGAGTCCCGGTTTGGTTACCGTTACTTCAAGCGGTGCAGTAGCAACGAATGCTTTTTTCCAAGTCTTGCCTGGTTTGGAAAGCGGACCGAGCTTCTACGTGGCCTATGCGGTACCTCAGGATGGAGTTACTCCGTATGACTACAATTACAGCGCCAGCGTTAGTTTACCCAATCTCTTGATTGACACAACCAAAGGTGTAACACCTACATCACCTTCGAAGGGTTGGCTGAGTAATCCCGTTTCGGGCACGGGGGCTGCTGCTGTCTTCTTGGCAGATTCCAGTAATTCCTTCACGGCGACCATTACCGGGGATACATTGGGTCAGGCTGCTGCTACCAAAGTAACCGCCGCTCCGATTGTGATACCGGGCAATGCGTCAATAGTTACGGGCGCGATGATCGGTGGTTTCACCCAAGTAAATCTGGCGGCTTATCCCTGGACCGATGGAAGCACGGTTACAGGTGCCAAAGCTGTGGGTAAAGGTCTTCACATTACCGCAGTGTTGCAAAAGTTGACTGCCAGCACCTGCAGTCAGCCTGGAAATACGGCTGCCTGCAAGACGGCACGGCGCGTGATAGTTTCGACGGCTAAATGCCAGAATTGCCACGAGCAGTTGGGTACCAACCAGTTCATGGACAACGGTATATTGCCGACTTTGGCCGGAGCTGCTGATGCAACCCATCGTTTAGGTTTCCATAATGGCGACCGTAACGACCCGACTGCCTGCAATATCTGCCATAACCCGAACAGGCCCGATAATGATGGTATGGCGGCTGGTACCAATACTGGTTTCCCCGCAAATTCCAGCACGTTCTATCATGGACTTCACGGGGGTTCTCAACGGACTGTGCCATATATCATCGAATCGGGTTACCTTGACTTTTCGAAGCTTCTGTTTCCGGGACAGTTGAAGGATTGCAGCCAGTGCCACCTGGATAACACCGCGAACTTCGGCATCGCTGAAGCGACCGGCCAGTTGCCTAACTTGTTGTGGTCGGCAACTTCAGCCGGAACAGTTCCTGCTGTGACGAGTGTAGAAAATGTGATGACGGGTGTGGTGGCTCCTGCTGTGTCAACTACTTATCCTGTCGGCACGCTGACTGCCGCACCAACTGTGGCCGTGGGTAATTTGTTCAGTTACACCATTCCTGCTTCCGGAGTTGGTGCCTATGCAACTTATACGAGTGATACAGTGCTGCTGAATTCACCGTTCGCAGCGGCTTGCTCTTCTTGTCACGATGATGCCACGTCACAAAGGCATATGAAGGTAGATGGTGGAGCGCAGTTGCAGGTAACGCACGCTGTTGCTGCAGGAGGAGCTACCCAACCCGCCGCCAGTGGCGTCCCCGGTGGCGATGTGCCTCTCGTAAACACAGAGTTTTGTGTGACTTGCCACGGTCAGGGCAGAGCCCAGGACGCAATACTGATCCATCAACTAAGATGATCCGCGTATTCTGAAACCAAAAATTGGGGCACGGTGCATCGTGTCCCACTTGATGGGCTTAACCAGATAACCCGGATTGCGGCATTGTCCGGGTTACTTTTAACAAGGCAAAGATACCTGTCTGTAGTAGCAAACGTAACAAATAGGGAATTTTATGAAATACCGTATGCTTTCCGTTGCCCTGACTGCAGCCGTGCTGCTACTCAGCTCCGGAATAAGTTTATCTGTTGAAAATAATTCGGAGAATCCGCAAAAAGCCGTAGCCCAGCCTGATGCGAGTCCGAAAAGCACCAAGAGCGACGCTGGCGCGAAACATAAGCAAGTCGCCAAGCTCAAATTGGTCGACATAAATAGTGCAAAAAAAGAAGAATTGAAGAAACTCCCCGGCATCAGCGATGCTGACGCCGACAAGATTATTGCCGCACGTCCTTTCGGCAGCAAGGCTTGGCTTGTTTCCCACAATATTATCCCCATGCTGACTTACCAGGCAATCAAGGGAAAGGTTGTGTGCAAGCTGACCCAGAAGGATATTGACACCATTATGGCAAATGCGGACAAGAACAAGAAGTAATGGATAAGAATTTTCGTTTCCGCCTGCGGGCTTCATGGATAGAAGAGACCGGTGGAAGTTTTTAAATTTTTTAGCGGAGAGATTGATTAATGGACTGCAAGCCTGGCTTTTTTAAATGCGCGTGGAATTTCCTGAAGTCGCCAAGTACAAAGTACTCGCTACTGGGATTGCTGACCGTGGGTTTCATCTCGGGCATCATCTTCTGGGGTGGTTTCAACACCGCCATGGAACAGACGAACAAGCTGGAATTCTGCATTTCCTGCCATGAAATGTACGATAACGTGTATCAGGAATATAAAACGACCATCCATTACTCGAACCGCACCGGTGTGCGCGCCATCTGCTCCGACTGCCATGTACCCAGGGATTGGGGACACAAGATGATCCGCAAGTTGCAGGCAAGCAAAGAAATCTATGGAAAACTCACCGGTTACGTCGATACCAAGGAAAAATTCGAGGCTCACAGAATGGAATTGGCGACACACGAATGGGAACGCATGAAATCGGTCGGTTCGCGTGAATGCCGCAACTGCCACGATTTTGACGCCATGAGCGGCAATATCCAAAAGCAGACCGTGTATAACAAACACATGAAGGCGAAAGCTGATGGTCAGACTTGTATCGATTGCCACAAGGGCATCGCTCACCATCTGCCGAAAGAGTACAAAGATCCGGATGAGGAGTAATGCTCAACTCCACAGTAATGCAAGCAGTTTGAGCCGAAGTCATATGATGATGCATGAAACCTTGTTCCATTTAAAAAATGTTTACAGGTGAAAGTTGCGGGGTTGCGCACCATCAAGTTGCTTTATTTAGTATATTTTTCAGGGGGTATCCAAAATGGAATTCATGAAAATCAAAGGTGACATGCGCAAATTTGCGGAACTGGGGGTTGGCGCCATAGCCATCTCCACGTTAATCCTGGCCGGTTGCGGAGGTGGCGGCGGGGGTAGCTCAAGCGCCCCCCCGGCGGTAGCAGGAACTGCCTCCACTATTGTCCCGTTCAAGGGGATGTTTAAAAATGGCACAGTCACTTTGACGGATAACGCGGGTAACCCTGTTCAACTCATCAGCGGAGGCACCATAAACGCGAACGGAGTCGCGTCTGTAACTTACCCGACAAACGTCCAATATCCTCTGGTCGTTAGCGTGACCGGTTCGTACATCAATGAAGCCAAAGGAGGAGCAACAGAGACTGCTACTGCTCCTTTACGCGGATTTGTAGCCAGTTCAGCAGCGGCGGCCGCAGCATCGGGGATTCCTGTAACAGCCATTACCGAAATGGCGGTTGCCCAGATCGCGCTGGCATCCAGTGGAGTATCAGGCTATACCTTAAGCAACAATAATGTGAATACAGCAATAAATAACGTCGTCAGTGAGCTGGGAATTCCCAATACCGTACCTTCGTTCGATGCGAATGGCGGAGCATTGGACGGCAATACGGTCGCATTGGAAGGAATAGCTTTGGCAATAGCCTCCAATAGCCCTGCGGGCAGTAATCTGGCTGCCGCCATCTCCAAAGTGGGCCAGAATCTTGCCGCTGCATTGGCCACCGGCTCTGCAAGCAGTGTTGCCGCAACCGTGTCCGCAAATATACCCAACCTTACAAGCAAATGGATACCCCAGGCTACCAGCAACAATACCAATTCACTGGCATCCAATGCAACAATCCCTGCGGGGCCTCCGGCACTACCCCCCGCTGTAGTCCCCGTAGGGGCAGTTTCTGCCTCCGGTGCGGCAAAAATTGCTACTGCCACAACCCTTCTAAATAGCCTCAATACCGGTTTGCTTCAGCAGGCAGCGGGGGTCCAGACGGATCTCAATAGCATCAATAGTCCCTTTCAGGAAGCACAGAACTTTGCGCTGTTTTTATATCAGGGCATGACGTTGGCTTCAAATGGATCATTGACAAATAAAACGTTATCGCAAAGTGTAACGGTGAATGGTTATCCATGCGTCCTTACCAGCGTAACCGGTGGCACTGGCACGCCTTATGTTGGAACGGCAATTTGCCAGTGGGCTAACAATAACGTTAATACTGCCCCGACGATTCATCAGCTAACCATAACGGGGCCAAACGTCTCCACCGGTGTGCTTAATCTAATACCCCAAGGTTCATATACCTGGTCAGACTCGATTATTCAATCCATTACGCTGTCGACGATCAATTCGGCTGCAGGTGTAAGCGCTCCCGGTATCACCCCGGTAACAGGTACTGCGCTGGGGAACGGTGCCAGTATCACCTTGAACGGAAGTATCCTGCCGGGTGCAGGACCGACCGCGACTGATAGCCTGACCAGCCTTAGCAATTTTGCCGTGACAGTTACTGCGAACCCTGCTGTAGCGGGCGCTAATCCAACCAATACTTACGGGATGACCGGAACAATTACTGAACTGGCCGGAACTTCCACTGTAATTGATTCAATTACCCTCAATCCGGGTTCTCAAGTGGTACAGGATGCGGTTAACTATCATACGGTTTCAGCAATTCTGAACACGGTTGCCTCAACCCAGAATTACCGGTTTAATGGTACGCTAACCATGGCCAATTTTGCGAAAGACAAACTGTCTTCCACCAATCCCAATCCAGGCTGGAATCCAGGCACCGTTTCTTTCACCGGTAGCGTAAGCGGAGTCAACGCTAATTCTTCTTTGGGCCAGTTTCTGACCACGACGGGAAGCGGTTTGACCGTGAACTCGGATCGTACTCAATATGATCCGACACTCCCCGTCAGATATGATAATTTCCCGACTGAGTCGGCAATGTTCTCGGGTAGTTTTGTTAACGGTTCGTCGACTTACAGCGTTAGCCTGAACATATTCACGGGTACATCCAGCACAACCTACAATAATGTAAGCGCGCTTTTAACCTATGCCGACTCAAGCAGCAATGCTGTAACTGTAAGCGGATCGACGACCGGATTGATGCTTAACGGAGCAACTTCTGTTAATGCCACCCTAGGCGGCAACAATACCGGCAGTGTATATTCCGGCAGCGCAGTATCTTCCGCCGCACTGATCGGAAATATTGTGAACGGCGTCGTGTCATTCATCGACAACAGCAC
>CAIQPV010000164.1 GCA_903873725.1 uncultured Nitrosomonadales bacterium | reverse complement strand
GTTTCTTACCGTACAATCTCGTACAAAACATCATATAATATACTTTATTAACAATAATATATGTTATTTAGTCTTGTACGTGATTGTCCGGTGTTGTATAGAAGTTGTTAATTGTTCAATAACGGCTTTGACCAGTGCGGTGGTTCGCAAAATGCGTTCTCCGTACCAGTAAACCCCGGTTTCCGAGTCCACTGAAATTATGTGAATTGGTTTGTTCTGTGTCATTTTTTTCTCACTAAAAGTTTTAGGTAAGTCGATTAAAAGTGTGCATAATACACACGTAAAATGAATATTACGTGTAATTATTGCACACGTCAAGTGTTTTATTTGTTGATAGCTCTCAGGCTGTACCGTAGAATGAAAACGTCACTCTGCCCGGAGATTAAACAGTTGTTCGGTGTCATTTGGCTTCATCACTTTTTTAACCATAAACACGAATTTCCCTGGCTCATTTCTGCAGGGGGTATTCGAACCACTTTTGAAAATGCACAAACTAGACCGTTTTCTGGATCGAACCGAACTCCTTTTGGATAGGCTGGAGTGCATACTGCCCAAGCCCCCAATGGAAAGCACGCCGGACTGGAGTGCAGCGCATGCATTTCGCTGGCAACGCCGCAGCGGGCGTGGTGTGTTGCGTGTGTTGCACCATCTGCATCAAATCACTCTGCCCGACCTTTGCGGCATAGATGAGCAGAAGTGGCGCGTCGAACAGAACACTCGCCAATTCGTGCAAGGCCGCCCCGCCAATAATGTGTTGCTCACCGGGGCGCGCGGCACCGGCAAATCCTCGCTGGTCAAAGCACTGCTCAACGAATATGCACTACAGGGGCTGCGTGTGATAGAGGTGGGCAAAGACGGACTGGCAGATATTCCGGATATTGTCGAGCTCGTCGAAAGTCGCCCCGAGCGTTTCATTCTGTATTGCGATGACCTCTCTTTCAACGACGACGAACCGGGTTATCCGGCACTAAAGGCCGTGCTTGACGGCTCACTTACTGCGTTGTCCGACAACCTGCTGATCTACGCCACCTCCAACCGTCGTCATTTGATGCCGGAATATCTGGAAGAAAATCTCGCCACCCGGCACGTTGGGGAAGAAATTCATCCGGCTGAAAGCGTGGAAGAAAAGATTTCCCTGTCCGAACGCTTCGGTTTGTGGGTGTCGTTTTATCCGTTTACACAGGATGAGTATTTGACCATAGCAATGCATTGGCTGCACCAGTTTGGATTGCAAGGTGAGCTGGATGAGGCTACGCGACAGGCTGCATTGCAATGGGCGCTGGGGCGGGGTTCGCGCAGCGGGAGAGTGGCGTGGCAGTTTGCCCGGGATTGGGCCGGTAAAAAATAAAGTTTGTTCCCGGCAGTATTGTCGCCAGCCGGGCTTATGGCAAACGCTAATCAGCTATTTACATCCGATTTTCGGAGTTTCGCAAACCACATCCCCATTCTGCCCCCGGTGCCGCAGCGCATGATCCATCAGCACCAGCGCCAGCATTGCCTCGGCAATCGGCGTGGCACGGATGCCGACGCAGGGGTCGTGGCGGCCTTCGGTGGAAACCATCACCGCTTCGCCTGCCTTGTTGATCGAGCGGCGCGGAATGCGGATACTGGAAGTGGGCTTGACCGCGATGTGCGCGACAATATCCTGCCCGGTGGAGATGCCGCCGAGGATGCCGCCCGCGTTGTTTGACAGAAATCCTTGCGGGGTAAGTTCGTCGCCGTGTTCGCTGCCCTTCTGAGTCACGCAACCAAAGCCTGCTCCGATTTCCACACCTTTTACAGCGTTGATGCTCATCAATGCATAGGCGATTTCGGCATCCAGCCGGTCGAACACCGGCTCGCCCCAACCCACCGGTACGTTCTCCGCCACCACAGTGAGTCTCGCGCCGATGGAATCGCCGGACTTGCGCAGTGCATCCATGTAGTCTTCCAGCGTTTTCACCACGCCGGCATCGGCAGCGAAAAATGGGTTGTTATGCACCTCATCCCAACTCTTGAACGGAATGGTTATTTCGCCGATTTGCGTCAGGTAGCCGCGTACTTGTACGCCATGGCGTTCGCGCAACCACTTCTTTGCAATCGCACCGGCTGCCACCCGACTCGCAGTTTCGCGCGCCGAAGCGCGTCCGCCGCCGCGATGGTCGCGAATAGCGTATTTCTGCCAGTAGGTATAATCGGCGTGGCCGGGGCGGAAAGTTTCCGCAATGTTGCCGTAATCCTTGCTGCGCTGATCTTCGTTGCGGATCAGCAATGCGATGGGGGTGCCGGTAGTTTTACCCTCAAACACCCCGGAAAGAATTTCCACGAGATCTTCTTCGCGCCGTTGGGTAACATGGCGCGAGGTTCCGGGTTTGCGCCGGTCGAGGTCGGGCTGGATATCGGCCGGGCTGAGCTCCATACCCGGCGGACAGCCGTCAACCACACAGCCGATGGCGGCGCCATGCGATTCGCCGAACGAAGTTACCGTGAACAAAGTGCCGAGCGTGTTTCCAGACATGATCGTCCTCTTGGAAGTTAGATTACTCGCAAAAATAATGTGCAGAGTTTAACATACCGCAAACCGTCATTCCGGCGGAG
>CAIQPV010000163.1 GCA_903873725.1 uncultured Nitrosomonadales bacterium | reverse complement strand
GTGAGGCGAAAGATATCAAGGTCGCCCAGAAATTACGCGAGCGCGCTGCCCGGCTCTACCTGCGAGCGCATCGCCATGCCATGACAGCACTGGAGCAGCATAAGCCCGGCTTCCTCAAAGCACTGTCCAATGCCGAGCCGAAAAACTGGCCCCGTCTCGACGATGAAGAGATTGGTGTGGCGTACTGGGCGGCGGCATCCTGGGGCGGATATATCTCGCTCTCCAAGGATGATCCCAATACTGTGGCGGACCTGCCGCTGGCCGTGCGCTTGGCTCATTTGGCCTGGGAAAAAATGCCTGACTACGGCAATGGAGCGTTGGCCAGCCTGATGGGAAGTTTCGAGACCGCCCGACCCGGGGGGACACGCGAGCAGGCGTTGGCTTACTTTGATCAGGCGATTGCCGCCAGTGTCGGCAAGAGTGCAGGCCCCTTTGTTGCCAAGGCAGAAAGTATTGCATTGCCTGCGGGAGATCGTGTTGCGTTCGAGGCACTGCTACATCAGGCACTGATGGCCAGCGATTCTCGACGAGATTTGCAGAACGAGGTAATGCGTGAAAGGGCGCAATGGCTGTTGGAAACGGCAGACGATCTCTTTTAACTGATTTCCCTAACATAACGACAAGAAAGAAACTCATGAGAAATCTTGCTTCCGGCATCCTGTTTTGCCTCGGACTCATTGTTGCGATCGGTGCGAGTGCTGCAGACAAACAATTGCGTCTTGGCACACTGGCGCCGAAGAACTCGTTGTATCACCGGCAACTGATGGAACTGGGTGAAGTCTGGCGAGCAGCGCAGGGCGGCAATGCGAAATACCTGGTTTATCCGGATGGCAGTCAGGGCGGTGAAGCCGAAATGGTAAGGCGCATGCGTATCGGTCAATTGCAGGGAGCACTGCTCTCAGTGGTCGGCCTACGAGAAATTGAGCCATCCATCAGCGCGCTGCAAAATATGCCGCTGCTCTTCAAAAACTGGGAAGAGGTGGATTACGTGCGGGAAAAAATTCGTCCCGCCATGGAGAAAAAATTTCTCGACAAGGGTTTTGTCGTGCTTGCCTGGGGCGATGCCGGTTGGGTCAGGTTTTTTTCCAAGGAGGCCGCTGCCCGTCCCGAAGATTACAAGAAGATGAAGTTCTTTGCTTGGGGTTCCGAGGCCGAGCAGCAGTCCATCATGAAGAGTCTTGGCTACACGCCAGTACCCTTGGAAACGAACGACATATTGCCAGCCATGCAGACCGGCATGATCAACGTTGTACCTTCTACCCCCTATTTTGCGCTGGCCAGCCAGATTTACAACATAGCCCCAAATATGCTCGATATCAACTGGGCGCCGATTGTAGGTGCTCTTGTAGTGACCAGGAAGGCATGGGATGACATGACGCCGGAAGTTCAGAAAGCATTGCGTCTGGAGAGCGACAAAGTGAGTGTACAGATACGGGCAAAGGCCCGCCAGGAAGTCGATGATGCCGTTGATGCCATGAAGAAACGCGGCCTGGTCGTTAACCACCCTACGCCCGAGCAAATGCGTGAATGGGATGAACTTGCGAACAAACTTTATCCGCGCATTCGTGGAACGATGGTACCCGCCGAAATCTTTGACGAAGTCATGATGCATCTGAAAAACTATCGCGCTGGCAAGCGCAACTAACCTTGGCGACTAATATTTTATCTCGGCTGCGCGGTTTCTGGCGTTTTGACGAGGTGCTGTCATCATCCGCGCTGGTATTGATGACGTTGATTCCGCTGATTGAAATCATGTTGCGTCCGCTATTGGGCCAAGGGATCGATAATGCACCTGTACTGGTTCAGCATCTCGGGCTGGTGCTGGCCATGTTCGGTGCAGTCGCGGCAGAACGTAACGGACACCTGACTTCTCTTGGCAGCAGCCTGGATAACGTGGGAGACCGGCGCTTTCACACAGCGGTGCAGATATTTGCAAAGAGCAGCTCCGCATTGATTTGCGGCATTCTTGCACTGGCCAGTTGGCGCTTTGTCGCCAGCGAAATGGAAGCGTCGCGCATCCTTGCCTACGGCATTCCGGTCTGGTGGGTGCAAGCTACCATGCCGCTTGGCTTTCTGTTGCTTGGTGCGAAACTGGGATCGCGCAGATTCTCCTCGATATGGCTTAAGGTGGCGTGGGGGATTTTGCTGCCTGCTTGCGGATTTTTGCTGGCAGGCAAATTTGATGGCAGTGCCTTGCCGTTTTGGCCAGTGGCGCTTTGGCTGCTGGCCGTACTGTTTGCCGGAGCACCGATCTTTGCGGTATTGGGTGGTTTGGCATTGGCGCTATTCTGGCAGGACGGACTCCCTCTGGCGTCGATCCCTCTTTCCCATTACCAGATTACCGTCAATTCGTCGTTGCCAGCACTACCGCTGTTTACCCTCGCGGGTTTGATTTTTGCGCGCACCGACGCAGCACTCAGGCTGGGCGCGGTGTTCGTGGCACTGTTCGGCGGTGGCGTCACCGGTACAGTGGTTGCTGCTGCCATTCTATGTTCCTTTTTCACCGCCTTCACCGGAGGTAGCGGCGTGACGATTCTCGCCCTTGGAGGTCTGCTTTTGCCGCTACTGCGCAATGCAGGTTTTCCGGAGCAGCGCAGCATCAGCCTGGTGACGAGCGCCAGCGCGTTGGGCGTGCTGCTTGCTAACCCAACATCTCACGACACGAGCTGACGACAGCCATGCAGCACCTGTGACGACTCGCCGAAGCACCTCATCTTTCAATGAGTTTAGTCGCCATATC
>CAIQPV010000162.1 GCA_903873725.1 uncultured Nitrosomonadales bacterium | reverse complement strand
CTTGCGGCCGAAAAGCCGAACTTGGTGTTGAGCGGAAGAGCATAGTTGTTGTTTTGGAGTTCAGTGGCCAGACTGTATGGCAGCACCGAGTTTTCGTCCAGAAAATAGCCGCCTTGCCCCAGATCCTGAATGTAGGCAGCACCCGATTTTCCGATGGTGGCGGTGACCATGCCGACGCTTTGCGCGGTGGCGAACAGGCTCTTGACCAGTAGAAGTTGACCGCTGTAATAGGTGTTAAGCGTCGCCAGAACCTGGTAATCCTCGGTGAATACCGGATCGGTGTAATCCTGGCTGGAACCAGCGGCGCTGTTGCCGACTGGGATGGTGTTGGAAGCGCCTTGAGGCGGGGTCCAGAAAGTATTACCGTAGAAGCCGCTGGTTTTTGGGAAGGAACCGGTAGCAAAGGACGACCCGTTCATCATGGTGAAAGTCGGGTAAGTCGAGTGGTTGTCGGTGAAGTTGGCTCCGGTCTGACGCAGTTCGTACAGGTTGGGAGTGTCAGTGGCGTTTACCGAGTCCGGGCGCAGACCATCCCAGACCATAATGATAGTACGGGTCGGAGCCATCGTTGTTGCACTGGACGAGGAACCCCCTCCGCAACCAGCGAGCAGAGCGCCGGCAGCAAAGGTGGCAATCAAGATTTTGGGCAAATTCATGGATTGCATCTCCTAAGTAATTTAGTGGCGAAGAAATAAATAGATTTCAAATTTGACAACAGGCGTATTTATAATCTCTTTGTGTTACAAAGAGATTAAGGCCGATTCAAGTTTCGAATGGTGGTTGAAAGCAATTGATTGCAAAGCCAAAACCGGTAATTGTGAGGATGTAAAACATATCGGCCATGAATTATGATTCCGTAGCCATCATCAAGACTGTGCAACACCGATTAATTCCAACTCGCCGAATATTTTTCCAGTGTGACAAGTTGGCGGAGCTCGAAAACTTCTTAGACTTTCTTTGGACGTCCAGTTTTAATCTGCTCTATTTCTGAGATTATCTTTTTAAGTTGCGCCGTGTTCATTTTGCCCAATGCATGCAGGCCGGCTCTCAACAATTCGCTTTTTTTGACCTGCAAACCTATTTTTTGGCATACCAGTTTGAGTTCCCCAATTATTGAGTAGTCGTTTTGAGGCATGGTAAAACTATCACGGACAACCTTGACCTTGGGTACCGATTTTTCGCTAATCTTCCTGACCTTTTTCGCAATGACTTTCTTCTCGTCCTTGGTAACGACCGGTCTCTTTGCAGTAGCACGCTTGGGAGTAGAGGGAATTTGCGCACCGGAAGCGGGATTAGCCAGGATAGCCTTGACTTTAGTTGGTTTTGTTTTTTCCGACATAATTTTATTCGTAAAGTGAGTGTGAGAGAACAGTATATCCAGTAACTGTTTAAAATTTAAGTGTAATATTTATGTCATAAATGTACCCTGCTGCCCAAAGCAGGATACATAGGGTACGAAAATGACAGTCTTCCAGTGTCCGGATTATCCCGCCGCGCGTGCCATCTGATACTCGTGGTCATGTAATTTATGTTGCGTGATGCTTTTGGTGACATCAGAATGTACCATAGCCCTGTAAATCTGATGATTAGGTACTCAATAGGAGCGGACAGGAAATGGCACCAATAAAACGCTTGGGAAATTGGCTGGTCTGGAGTTTGTTTGCAGTTCTGTCGACGCAGGCTGCAAATGCCATCGAACCATCCGTGGCGGGTACGGTGATACACGTTCAGGGCGCGGCATTTGCAAACCATCATGAGTCATCCGGCAACCTGTCGCTAGGGGCGCAAATACTGGTAGGCGATCATATCGTAACCGGTCGCAACGCCCGGGTGGGTTTGAGGATGGTTGATGGTGCCGTGTTAAGCCTTGGGGCGGATACCGAGTTCGCTGTAAACAGTTACCTCTATCAGAAAAAGGCAAAACAAGGTACGGCGCGTCTGGAGTTGATTAAAGGCGTATTCCGGGCGGTTACCGGGGCAATCGGAAAGTTGCAAGCACACGACTTTAAGGTGCAAACATCAGTGGGTACTATCGGTATCAGGGGCACAGATTTCTGGGGTGGCTTTTACTTTTCACAGGCTTTGGATGTTGCCTTGCTGGGCGGCAAAGGCATCTATATCGAAAATGCCACCGGACGGGTCGAAATTACTGCACAGGGGGAAGGCTCTACTGTGAACAACGCCAAAGAACTTCCACTGCCGCCGAAACGTTGGGAAGAGAAAAAATTGAATGCCGCGAAACAATCTGTGTCTTGGGATGTACCTGATTCAGGACAGAAATAGGCTTTGCCTGCGCGTTCACTATGTCCCCGCAGGTTATTGCACAGGACGGCAGCTTTCGTTGCAAGCTAACGGTATCCTTGGTGACTACGAGAATCAAACATGCCGCCGCGCAGTGATGACGTTGGGGACTTGATGAATCAAAGCGAGTAAACGGCTTAACTGCTCCAGATCGGATATTTCAATCGAAAATTGCATCTTCGCCTGGTTGTTTTTGCTTAACGTATTCACGCGGGTCACATTGATTTTTTCCCTGACGAACAAGTCGCCGAGGTCGCGTAGCAGGCCCTGGCGGTCATAGGCTTCCACGCCGATGCCAACGGTAAAAGTATCACCCTTGCTGCCTCCCCATTCGGCGCTGAGCATGCGACCGCGCCGACCTTCAGGCAGGCGCAACATACCGGCACAGTCCCGGCGGTGTATCGTCACCCCACGGTCGCGCGTGACGTATCCGACGATAGAGTCGGGTGGTGCCGGCTGGCAACATTTGGCTAATTTAGTGAGCAGGTTGCCCACGCCTTCAACAAGGATTCCGGTCGGTGAGGATTGCGCGGCGGCAGGTCTGGAATTAAGCGGTTTAACGATTTCTTCAGATTTGGGCGTGACCTCTTCCTGTACGGTTTGGGCGATTTGATAATCACTGACATCACCGCGCCCGATGGCGGCCAGAAAATCTTCCAGCTTGTGGAAATTCAACTTCTGCGCGATCTTTTCCTGATTGATGGAGGTAATGCCGAGCCGATGTAATTCGCGGTCCAGTTGCGTCCGCCCCTGGGTAACGTTCTCATCAAAGTTCTGGTACCTGAACCAGTGTCGCACCTTGGCGCGCGCGCGCGGGCTTTGCAAGTAACCGAGGGTTGGATTCAACCAGTCGCGGCTGGGCGATCCCTGCTTGGCGGAGAGTATTTCCACACGTTGCCCGTTCTGCAATTTGTAATTGAGCGGTACTATGCTTCCATCCACTTTCGCACCGCGTGTACGGTGCCCCAGATCGGTATGCAAGGTGTAAGCGAAATCCACCGGGGTTGCGCCTTTGGGCAAATCAATCACCTTGCCCTGCGGCGTGAGTACGTAAACCTGGTCATGGAACAACTCGCTTTTGAATTGCTCCAGCATGTCGCTGCTGTCGGCGACTTCTTCTTTCCATTCCAGAATCTGGCGTAACCAGGAAATTTTTTCATCGAATCGGGCATCGGATTTTCCGCCTTCCTTGTAGCGCCAGTGAGCAGCCACCCCAAGTTCCGAATGATGATGCATTTCATTTGTGCGGATCTGCACTTCCACCGCAAGGTCGCGCGGTCCTATCACAGCCGTATGAAGGGAGCGGTAATTATTGCTCTTGGGGTTGGCAATATAATCGTCGAACTCCTTGGGAATCGGCTGCCACAGGTTATGCACCAGGCCGAGTGCCGTGTAGCAGTCTTTGATGTCGTCTACCAGAATCCGTACTGCCCTAACATCATAAAGCTCGCTGAAATCAACCTGCTTGCGCTTCATCTTGTTGATGATGCTATAGATGTGTTTTGGCCGTCCGGTCACCTCGGCCTTGATGCCGGCCTGACGCAGCTCCTCTTGCAAGCGGGCCAACAGGTCGGCGATATATTGTTCACGGTCCACACGGCGCTCATCCAGCAGTCGGGCAACCTTCTTGTAGAGATCAGGTTCCAGGTACCGCAAGGCAAGGTCTTCCAATTCCCATTTGATCTGCCAAACTCCAAGGCGATTTGCCAGCGGAGCGAAAATTCCCCGCGTTTCCCGCGCAATACGCTGTTGCAGATCAGCGTTTGCACCGGACAGACAACGCATGGTTTGGGTGCGCTCGGCCAGTTTTATCAGCACCACGCGGATATCTTCCACCATGGCCAGCAGCATCTTGCGCAGGCTTTCGATCTGTTGGGCGTGGTCGCCTTTTTTCTTTTCTTTCCCATGCAAACCTTCAATCTCGCTGAATTCCTGGATTTGTTCCATGCGCGAAATGCCTTCGACCAGGCTGTATATGCTTGTGCCGAAACTTGCCTTCAGGGTCTCTGCCCAATTGTCACTGTACTCCGGCACAGCATGCAGAATGGCGGCAGTTATAGTTTCGAAATCCATGTTCATGCCGACCAGTACCGAAGCCGCCCCCAGCGCATGCTGCAATAGCGGTGTTCCCGTTAGCTCGGCTTGTCCGGCATAGAGCGGTTCAGCCAAATTGCAGGCGTGGCGGATAACTTCGATTTCTGCGGGAGCAAAAGCCCTGGGCAAAGAATCCAGCCATGACTCGATGTTTCCGGCATCTGTGCCGGAGGTGGAAGCTAATTTATGTCGAACCGAAACCATGAGAGAGTGTGTATTAATCCAGATTTGATGTGAAGTGCAAGGGCTGATTCAATTTCGGATTAAGGACTAAAACCAGTACCAGTAATTCCGGAAATGAAGCGCCCTGTAGTCAGTCAAGCCAAGTCAAGATGAAGAAATGGTTGGTGGATGGTCAACCCATCGCGCCAAACATGCAATCAGCTTCTCACGATTTATTGGCTTTGTCAGGAAATCATCCATCCCGGCATCGCGGCAAGCCTGGTGGTCCGATTCCATTGCATTAGCAGTCAGTGCGACTATCGGAGTATGTGCATTTGAGCCATCTTGGGTACGAATATGGCGAGTGGCTTCAATCCCGCCCATTTCAGGCATCTGCATGTCCATGAGAATCAGGTCATAGTGATTATTGTTTGTGGCAGTGATAGCTTCGAGACCATTTTCAGCGGTATCTACGCTGAATCCAAGCTTACCCAGTAACGCCAGTGCAAGTTTCTGGTTGATCTTGTTATCCTCGACAAGGAGAAGATGTGGCGGTGTGTCCTCACTGGAGAGTACAGGTGTACTGGCAGGTGATGGATCCTTCTGCTTGATCGTCGATTCTTCTTCAGCGCCTGCTTCCTGCTGTACCGGCAACGTCATGGCGGACTTCGATAAAATCGAATTATTTACAATATCTTGTCCTGTCGCCATTTCAAGAGGCAGTTCGAACCAAAAGCTGCTTCCTTTGTTATCAGCACTATTCACGCCGATGCTGCCACCCATGCCTTCGATAAGACGTTTGCTGATAGCCAGACCCAAACCCGTACCACCAAATTTACGTGTTGTAGAGGCATCAACCTGACTGAAGTTAGAAAACAACTTTTCACGCGCTTCCGCCGGGATACCTATACCTGTGTCATTGACTTCGAAACGAAGTCCATTGGTCTTGCGCATGATATTAATACTGACCTCTCCCCGTTCTGTGAACTTGACCGCATTGCCTGCAAGATTTAACAGGACTTGCCTTATGCGGAGACTATCCCCGATAAAGTTGGCGGCGGCATCAGGGGCTATATTTAGATATAAACCGATTCCCTTCTCATTTGCTTTGATCTTAAGTAACGAATTGACTGCATCGGCCAAATCTTTGACTGCAAATGGATGAAGGTCATACTCCATTCGGTCAGCTTCGATCTTTGACAGGTCAAGTATGTCATTGATGATCGCTAACAGGGACTCGCCCGAAACCAGAATATCTCGTGTGAATTGTCGTTGTTCATCGTCGAGTTTTGTTTCCAGAAGTAGTTGTGCCATCCCTAAAACACCATTCATCGGGGTACGGATTTCATGCGACATGTTGGCAAGGAACTGGCTTTTTGCAATATTGGATAATTCCGCACGGTCTTTTGCCAGATGCAGATCCCCGCGCACTTTTTCCAGAGTGGTCAATGAACGGAGCAACATGAAAAACAGCAAAACGGCGAACAAGCTAACAACGCTGGCCACCTCCAGGACCAGACTTCGGTATTCATAATATGGTACCAGTATGTTATTGATTGATTCTCCAACCACAAAAACCAATCCAAACTGGGAAAGCTTGTAGTAACCGTATACTCGTTCAACTCCATCGACTGCGGCCAAGGCACGAAAATTTCCTGAGGTCGGCGAATTATCCTTTAAGAAAGGACGATCCTTGGGTATCCCTGCCTGCGCCGTAAAGGAAGAAGTCGGATAACGGGCCATAAAATCCCCCGTCGATCTAAGCATTGTTGCGGTACCGTCGTTGCCAACGCCCAGTTTTTCAGCAAATTTTGAGAACAAATCGGGACTCACCGATACGACAAGAACCCCATTGAATTTGCCGTTTTTCAGAATAGGCCGCGTAAATTGGATTGACCACTTGCCTGAAACTTTGCCCAGAAGGGGTTGGCTAATGTAAAGATGGTCGGCATTGCCAGCCTCTTTATGCACCAGAAAATGCATTCGTTGGCTTAAGTCAGTATGCACTGTCGGTTTCGCCAGATTGGAAAACAGCATAATTCCATCCTTGTCGATCACCGTTACCTGGAATGTTAAATCGTCGATATTCTCTTGTCGCCTTTGAATAAGGGTCGAGAAACTTTTCCAGTCTCCTGTCCATTGAGTTCGTATATCCAGGATTAATTCGTTGACGCGCTTGATGGTGGATCGTGAAAACTCGGAAAATAATTGGGATTGTATCGAGGTTTTGACTTCAGCTTCGCGCAAGAATCCTTGCTTGCTACGATCCAGTTCGTAGAAAACGACAGCCCAGATTAGTACCAGGGCCAAAAACACAACGATGGCTATTTGAACCTGCAGAAGCCTATTGGATGTTGTCATAGGTCAGAGACTGCTAAAATCAGCAGCCTTCAGAAAATCATTATGTGCTGATCGGAGAAGAGCATGGAGCGACTGCTATATTTGTTCATTGCAAAACCTTTCGAACTTTGGATTTTATCGCCACAGGTTTATTATAAAACGCCATCCGGAAAACTAATACCTCCAAGGCAATAATCGATAAGGCTATTGGCTCAAGCCCGGCTTTGCGCCTTAATTGGATATGGGTTCCCCGCCCTTGGGGAATAGCACCCACATCCGTCCCTGCTGTTTCATTTTGCCTGCCCGGTTGGCGGCTGTTTCGCCGAAGCCCCAGAAGAAATCTGCGCGCACCGCGCCCCTGATGGCACCGCCGGTGTCCTGCGCCAGCATCAGGCGGTTTAGCGGAGTATTGTCGTTGGGATAAGTAGTGGACAAAAACACCGGTGCACCAAGCGGGATGGTGCGTGGGTCGACTGCCAGGCTGTATTCGCCGGTAAGTGGTACGCCAAGCGCGCCCAATGGCGCGGACAGACTGTCAGGCGACTCGCGGAAAAATACGTAGCTGGGATTCTGTGCCAGCAGGGCGGATAATTTGTCGGGGTTTCTTTCCGCCCAACTTTTGATGCCCTGCATGGATGCTTCTTCCAGTTTGAGTTCGCCCGCCTCGACCAGTTTCTTGCCGATGGATACATAAGGGTGTCCGTTCTGATCGGCATAACCGACCTTCATCAGCTTGCCATCCGGCAATTCAATGCGGCCGGAACCCTCAATTTGCAGGAAAAACAGTTCGACCGCATTGTCCACCCAGAATAGTTCACGCGCATTGAGCGCGTTTATTCCGTCGGCCTTGGCATCAATCTCCGCACGGCTGTAATAGGGCACCACGCGCTTGCCTTGCAGTCGCCCGCGCAGGCGCATATCCTTGAGTTGCGGATATGCCTCGCCGAGATCAATGGTTAGGAGGTCATCCGGCGTGGCGTAGAGCGGATAACGGAAACGTGCTGTCTTGGTGCGGCTACCGTAGAGCTTGGGTTCATAATAACCGGTGATCATTCCCTGATCACTGCCATCGGGGTTACGCACTTGAAAAGGGGTGAACCAGGTTTCATAAAATGTGTGCAGCGCGTCGCTATCGGCATTATTTAATTGTTCGGCGTTGGCGCAGATATCCTGCCAGTGAATTTTTAGTTTCAGTACACGGCAGCTTTGCAGAAATGCGGGCCAGGATGAAACAAGATCGAGAGACTGCCAATCGGGCAACAATTCCCATTTGCTGACAGCAAATGGCGTAACGGGTGGCGCAATAATTTGCCGGGGCGACGTGACCGTCGGGGGGATAACCACAACGGGCGGTACAGGTGGAGTAGTACAGGCAGTCAGCAACAGGCTCAATCCCAACGCCAGCGATATATTCTTTGGGTTAAACATTAATTTCTTTCCTTCTGCAATTCAATCCGGCGGAACCAGCCGCGCGCCAGGGCAGACTGGTCTGATACCACGCACAACTCCGGCACTGTTACCAGAATATCTTCGAATACCACGTCAAGACGAGTTGCAATCTGTCCGGCCAGCGGGCTGAGACAACGCCTCAACCATGCACGTTCCCCGTTACGCAGAAATTTGTCGAACAGGAAAATACGACCGCCAGGTTTCAATACTCTTGCCGCTTCCGCCAGACAGCGCTGCGGTTGCGGCACCACTGCCACGATCAGATGGAGCACGACGTAATCAAAAATGTGCGACGCAAACGGCAGAGCCAGGCTGTCACCTTGAGCCCAGGTCATGTTCAGGCCATGTGCCCGATCCCGCGAACGGGCCAGCATCGCGGCGGTCAGGTCGAGTGCGGTGTAGTCGTGCTGCGGTGGCAGGAAAGGAAAATCCAGCCCGGTTCCGGCGCCACTAAGCAATACCCGCCCGCGCTCTTGCTGTTCCAGAGCGGACAAACTGCGCCGTCTGATGTCGGCTGCGATGGCGCGACCCAGAAAGGCGTCGTAGAACGGGGCGATGAAACGGTAGCTGGTTTTTAACGACATGAAATTTAGACGGAAACGGGAAATCAGCTACGGGTGCTGATTTTTCCAGGGTTAGTGCAAAACGCGCGGCACACTTAATACAAATTGCGGAATGGGGGCATCAAACCTGGTGCCGTCTTCCGCCACCATCTGGTAACTGCCGGACATGGTACCAACTTGCGTGGAGAGCACCGTGCCGCTGGTGTATTCGAAACTCTGCCTCGGTTTGAGTACAGGCTGTTCTCCAACCACTCCCTGACCGCGCACTTCCTGCACGTCGCGGTTGGCATCGGTGATGATCCAGTGACGGCTGATCAGCTTGACGGCGGTTTCGCCGATATTGGTTAGGGTGATGGTGTAAGAAAAAACAAAGCGATTGTCGGCCTCGTCGGATTGCTCGGCCAGGTAATTTACCTGGGTGGTGATGCTGAGGCGGTATTTGTCATTGTTGTCCATGGCGCTATTTCACAGCATTTCAGCAGCTATGGCAAGTTGAAACAATTAATACAGGGTACGCGGGGGTGCCAAAGACAAACCCCGCACAAGGCGGGGTTTGTCAGGTATGACAACAACGAAGGTGTGGCAATTACATCATGCCGCCCATGCCACCCATACCGCCCATGTCACCGCCACCCATGCCGCCGCCAGCCGGTTTATCTTCCGGCGAGTCGGCTACCATGCACGCGGTGGTCAACATCAGTCCTGCGATGGATGCCGCATTTTGCAATGCGGTGCGGGTTACCTTGGTCGGATCAACCACGCCCATGGCGAGCATGTCGCCGTATTCGCTGGTAGCGGCGTTGTAGCCGTAGCTGCCCTTGCCTTCCAGTACCTTGTTCACCACGACTGACGGTTCGTCACCGGCGTTCGCCACGATGGCGCGCATTGGGGATTCCATGGCGCGCAGGACGATGGTGATGCCGGCGTCTTGATCATGGTTGTCACCCTTGATTTTTGCCACTGCAACCTTGGCGCGCAACAGCGCCACGCCGCCGCCGGGAACAATGCCTTCTTCCACGGCTGCACGGGTTGCGTGCAATGCGTCTTCCACGCGTGCTTTTTTCTCTTTCATTTCGACTTCGGTTGCGGCACCGACTTTGATGACTGCTACGCCGCCAGCCAGTTTGGCTTTGCGCTCTTGCAGTTTTTCCTTGTCATAATCGCTGGTAGATTCTTCGATTTGCTTGTTGATCTGGGAAACGCGACCCTTGATGGCATCTTCCTTGCCTGCGCCGTCAATAATCGTGGTGTTATCCTTGCCCACTTCAATCTTCTTGGCTTGGCCCAATTCCGCCAGGGTCGCCTTTTCCAGTGACAGGCCAACTTCTTCGGCAATCACGGTGCCGCCGGTCAGGATAGCGATATCTTCCAGCATAGCCTTGCGACGGTCGCCAAAGCCGGGAGCCTTGACTGCAACAGTCTTCAGAATGCCGCGAATGTTGTTCACTACCAGCGGAGCCAGTGCCTCGCCATCGACATCTTCAGCAACGATCAGCAACGGACGACCTGCCTTGGCAACTTGTTCCAGCAGGGGCAACAGATCACGGATGTTGGAAACTTTCTTGTCGTGCAACAGGATGAAGGGGTTTTCCATCCCCGCGATTTGCTTGTCCTGATTGTTGATGAAGTAGGGTGACAGGTAGCCGCGATCAAACTGCATACCTTCCACGAT
>CAIQPV010000161.1 GCA_903873725.1 uncultured Nitrosomonadales bacterium | reverse complement strand
GCTCAATGCGTTCAAGGCGGAACTGGTAGCGCTCCCGCGCGGCTTTTGCGGCGGCATGTTTCTTGTCGGGCGCCGGTATTCCGTTTTTGTCCAATCGGAAATATTGTACCAGAGGGATGCGGTCCGGACTGCTTCGGGCTGGCTGCGGCAACGGCAGCATATTGATGCAATCCACCGGGCAGGGTGCGACACACAGTTCGCAGCCGGTGCATAGCGGGGCAATGATGGTATGCATCTGCTTGGAGGCGCCGGCTATGGCGTCCACCGGGCATGCCTGCAAACATAGAGTGCAACCGATGCAAACATTTTCGTCGATGAAAGCGACCGATAAAGGTTTGAGCACGACATCTTTGTCAAACGGTTTGAATTCGACGCCGAGCAAATTCGCCAACTCGCGTATACCTTCTTCGCCGCCGGGAGGGCAACGGTTGATGTCCGCCTCCTTGTTGGCGACAGCCGCAGCATATGGTCTGCAACCGGGATAACCGCATTTTCCGCATTGCGTCTGCGGCAACACTGCGTCTATCTTTTCCACCAGCGGAGTTGCATCTGCCTTGACCTTGACCTTAAACGCGGCAAAGCTCCTCACTGAGCCAAACACAATGGCGATGGCTGACATTATGATCAGCGCAGTCAGCATGGCGATTTATTATTCTGAGTACCTTTCAGTTGTGAACGACCGGAATCGACTTGAACACCGAAGATTCTTTCGCCGTTTTTTTTAAGGCGTCGGCAACTGTGTACTGGTCGAGTGTGCCGAGAAAATCGTCGCGGGCACCGATCAACACCGATTTCAAGGCGCAGGAATTGGTGATGACGCAATGGTCAGTTGCTTTGTTGAAACATTCGAGCAAATCGAAATCGGGTTCCATTTTTCTGACCACGTCCCCGATCACGATTTCATTCGCCGGATGTCCGAGCCGCAAACCGCCTTTCTTTCCCCGTGTTGTCAAGATGTAGCCCTGAATTCCGAGGTTGTGTACCACTTTCACCAGATGGTTGCGGGAAATCTTGTAGAAATCGGCCAATTCGGTAATCGTCACCATTTGGTCGTTCTTGTAGGCAAGATAAAGCAGGACGCGAAGCGAGTAATCGGTGTACATGGTCAAGCGCATTTTGAACCTTTCAATGATGTCGCATTATCCCTTGACACAGCAGTTAACGGGCAATAAGATGTAGCAAGGATGTATTTTATGGAGATGGTATCTCTAAACATAATCGAAATATACATCCTTGAGGAGTATTTTTACAGGTGCCGGAAAATATTTATTAAAAGTTTTCCGGTCTTTATACCAAATTTCTTGAAAAGGATAGGCTATGAGTTTGTATACAGATATTGGCGGTGAAGCCGCCGTTAACGCCGCTGTGGATATTTTTTACCGCAAGGTTCTGAAAGATGATCGCATCAAACATTTCTTTGACGGCGTGGATATGTCCAAGCAATCCGCCAAACAAAAGGCTTTTTTGTCCATGGCATTCGGCGGTCCGCACAACTATACCGGCGAAGACATGCGCAAAGGCCATGCCCATCTGGTGGCCAAGGGCCTGAACGATTCGCACTTCGATGCCGTGATGGATAACCTTGGCGCCACGCTCACGGAACTCAATGTTCCCGGCCATTTGATTGCACAAGCCGCAGCCATTGCGGAAAGCACGCGCAAAGACGTTCTCGGGAAATAAGCATTAGCACCCATGCCTGAAGTTATTTATGGCGGGCAGTCATATGAGTGCGGGGAACAATCCGTGCTTGATTGTTTGACTGCCCAAGGTGTTCACGTGCCCTCGTCCTGCCGTTCCGGCCTGTGCCAGACCTGCATGATGCGGGCCGTTTCCGGGACTGTTCCAGAAAATGCCAAAGCCGGACTGAAAGACACACTCGCTGCGCAGAATTATTTCCTGTCCTGCATTTGCCATCCCTTGGAAGACATCGAAGTGGCGCTTCCGGATGCCGCTATGGGCAAATTTCAGGCTCAGGTGACCGCAGTCGAAAATCTCAATTCGGATATTCTTGGTATTAAACTCAAACCAGCCCAGCCGTTCGAATACAAGGCTGGCCAGTTCATCAATTTTTTCAAAGACCAAACCAACGCGCGCTGCTATTCGCTGGCAAGTGTTCCAGCGCTTGAAGAAGATCTATTTATAAATGTGCGAAAAGTCCCCAATGGACTGGTGAGCCGCTGGATCTTCGACAACCTCAAGGCGGGCGATATCGTCACCATATCCGGGGCTGCAGGCGATTGTTTTTATGTGCCGGGCAAACCTGAACAAAATATTCTGCTGATCGGTACCGGCTCGGGCCTGGCTCCCCTGTACGGCATCATCCGCGATGCGCTACGCAACGGCCACAAGGGCAAGATCAGTCTCTACCATGGCAGTTACAACATCGAAGGTTTTTATCTGGTCAAAGAGTTGCATAAGCTCGCGCAGGCGCATTCCAACTTCACATATGCTCCCTGTGTATCTGAAGGCGAAGCGCCGGAAGGTTATGCCCGGGGAATGGTGCTGGATGTCGCGTTGAACGACAACTCCGACCTGTCCGGCTGGCGCGTATTCCTGTGCGGCAACCCGGAAATGGTAAAATCCGCCCAACAGAAAACTTTCTTTGCCGGTGCCTCCATGCGCGACATTTTTGCCGATCCGTTTTAGCCGGGATTAACCCAAGCCCGTCATTCCCGCGCAGGCGGGAATCCAGCAAGGACAACACCCCGCGTAGCGGACAAACCCTCGTTGCCGACTTGCCTGCGCGGGAATGACGGCGTTGAAGGTTATTATTGAATGAATAGTGTTAGCCCCAATTACATGCCCACCAAAACCGACCAAGAAAAACTGCGCATAGACAAATGGCTGTGGGCCGCGCGCTTTTACAAGACGCGCTCGCTCGCAGCAGATGCGGTCGAATGCGGCAAGGTGCTGGTCAATCGCGTGCGAGTCAAACCCGCCAAATTGCTTGCCGCAGGAGACACGCTCACTATTCGCCTTGGGCCGTATCAACATGTAATAATAGTTCTGGCACTATCCAACAAACGCGGTCCTGCTACCGAGGCGCAGAAGATGTATCAGGAAACAGAAGATAGCCGTTTGCGGCGAGAAGTGCTTGCTTTGGAACTAAAGGCTCAACCCGAGCCAACGGCTCATGAAGGGAGACCGACCAAGCGGGATCGGCGCGAGATCGAGAAGTTCAAAAGTGGGGTTTGGTGAGGCTGTGTTTGCCTTTTTATAGGAGTGTGGATGGACGTTGCGCAGCATTTGATACGAATTAGCAAAATGCTTGTCGCCCCCCAAAGCCACGGATTCTTACCGCGCTTCTTTGCCACACGCCCGATCAAAACTCCCAAAAACAAAAAAGCCAAAATGATCGGCAGCAGTCCCATTATGAACATCAAATAAATCATGCCGACCTCATTTCTTTATCAAAGCTCACGTTGTGCGTATGTGCGAATTCATTCGCACGCTCTTCGCAACAAAATAGCCGTGCGAATGAATTCGCACCTACAACCATGCTGCATCCCATAAGGGATAGTCACCGATATGTTCGACCAATCCGGCGCGTAGCGGGTTGGCCACGATGTACCGTGCAATGTCGCGAATATCTTCTTCTTTGCGCACCGCATGATCGTGAAATGACTTTTGCCATAATGTACCATTCCGGTTCAGGCGGTTGTTGACTCGTAGCGAGGAACGCGCCTTGAAGCGTTTTATCGCTGCCGATAAATCCATGCGCTCCCCTAACTGGAATAGCCAATGAACGTGGTTGGGCATGATGACCCATGCCAATGAGGATGCTACTTCTTCGTCGTGCAAGGCGCGCATCTCCGCCACCACACAACGGGCGCAGGAAAAATCGGCAAAATAACGCTTTTCCCGTTCAGCCAATACCGTGGTGACGAAATAGGCTTGCTGTTGTTCGCTGTAACGACCTTTGCGTAAATCGCTATAGGACATGAGCTATCTGGCTTGCCATGAAAATCTGACCTCATGTAGGTGCGAATTCATTCGCACGGTCTTAGCAACACAATATCCGTGCGAATGAATTCGCACCTACGATAAGGCCCTTATGGTTTCGCCGACCAAATCCGGGCCGCGATAGATCATACCGCTGTAAATCTGTACCAGTGCTGCACCAGCCTGAATTTTTTCCACTGCGTCCGCACCGCTGAGGATGCCGCCCACGCCGATGATGGGCAACGCACCATTGAGTGCTACAGCCAATTCGCGGATGACGGCGGTGGATTTTTCGTGCACGGGGGCGCCGCTCAGGCCGCCCGCTTCATTGCCGTGCGGCAGGTTCTCCACACCCTCACGCGACAGTGTAGTATTGGTGGCGATCACGCCGTCTATGCGGTGGCGTATCAACAGCGCGGCGATTTGCCGGATTTGTTCCTGATCCAGATCGGGCGCTATCTTCACCGCCAGCGGCACATATTTTCCATGCAGCTCCGCCAGATTTTCCTGTTCCGCTTTCAATTGTTCCAGCAGCGCATCGAGTTCGTCGCCACCCTGCAATTGGCGAAGGTTCTTGGTGTTGGGCGAAGAGATGTTGATGACGACATAGCTGGCGTGAGGGTAGACCTTGCGCAGGCCGATCAGGTAGTCGTTCGCCGCCTTCTCAATCGGAGTATCGAAATTCTTGCCTATATTGATACCGAGTATTCCCCGGTATTTTGCGCGCTTTACATTTTCGACAAGCGTATCCACACCAAGGTTATTGAAGCCCATGCGGTTGATAATGGCCTTGGCTTCGGGCAATCGAAACATACGCGGTCTGGGATTGCCCGGCTGCGGTCGTGGCGTGACGGTGCCGACCTCGATGAAGCCGAATCCCTGTGCTGCCAGCGCGTCTATGTATGCGCCGTTTTTGTCCAGTCCGGCGGCCAGCCCGACCGGATTGGGAAAGGTCAGGCCCATTACCGTGCGAGGGTTGGTTGCAGGGTGTTTGATGCACAACAGGTTGAGATTGTATGCGGTTCTCAGCGCATCCAGCGTGGCGTGATGGGCGGTTTCCGGGTCGAGGCTGAACAACAGGGGACGAAGCAGGGGGTACATCAATTGTTATTTTCCTGAATTATTTTCCATTCACCTTCAATAAGCCCTTGCAGCGGGTGAAAATTCGCCTTGTATGCCATCTTGCCGCTTTCCTTGATCCAATAACCAAGGTAGAGATATTCCAGTTCCAGTTTGCGGCACAGTTCGATTTGCCACAGCACGTTGTAGGTGCCGAAGCTGGATTGCGCCACATCGGGATCGTAGAAGGTGTATACCGAAGATAACCCGTCGTCAAGGATGTCGATCAGGCTCACCATCCGAAGCACGCCGGATTCGCGGAATTCCACCAGGGTGGAATCCACGTGGCTTTGCAGCAGGAAGTTGCGATATTGTTCAGGGCTGTCGCTTTCCATGCCGTCATCGCGATGGCGGACAGTCTGGTAGCGTTGGTACAAGTCGAAATGTTCAGCGCTGTCTTGCAGGGTACGCAGGGATACTTCCAGATTGCGGTGATGCCGTGTGGCGCGGCGCTGTGAGCGGGTGGGAACGAAATCACTTACCACAACGCGCACCGGCACGCAGGCGCGGCAGGTATCGCAACGCGGGCGGTAGGTGAATGTTCCGCTGCGGCGGAAGCCGCGCCGCACCAGCTCCGAATAGACCTGTGTGGTAATCAGGAAACTGGGCGTGGCGACCTGCGAACGCGCCAGACGATCCGTCAGGTAGCTGCACGGATAGGGAGCGGTGAGGTAAAACTGCAACGCCGAGAGCGGAATATCATGTAACAAATTCATGTTCGTCGAAACGCCAGGGTGATGCGATATCAGGATAGTGTACCAATTCTTGCAGTCGCCGGATGAATTCTACACGCGAAATCTCGCGTGCGCCTAGCGAAGCAAGATGCGGCGTGTTCATCTGACAATCTATCATGCCGAAGTTCCAGAGGTTTAGCTGCGCTGCAAGATGGGCAAGCGCGATCTTTGAAGCATTGCTGCGGCGGCTGAACATGGATTCGCCGTAGAACATGCGCCCGATGGCGACGCCATACAGGCCGCCCACCAGCTCACCGTCCTTCCACGTTTCCACCGAATGGGCATGGCCCATGCGGTGCAGTGCGGTGTAAGCGGCGATCATATCATTGTGTATCCAGGTGCCCACCTGTCCGTTACGCGGCGCGGCGCAGGCGCGCATCACTTGTTCGAAGGCGGTGTCGGTGCGTATTTCGCAGACCCGGTTGCGCAAGGTCTTGCGCAACGAATGTGAAATTTTGAATTCGGCTGGAAAAAGCACCATGCGCGGGTCTGGGCTCCACCATAGAATCGGGTCGTCCGCATTGAACCAGGGAAAGATGCCGTGGTGATATGCATCAAGCAACCTCGCCGGGGCAAGGCTACCGCCTGCGGCGAGCAGGCCGTTCGGATAATGTAGCGCTTGTTCGAGTGTTGGGAATGGGGTGTTGTCATGCAGTAGAGCGATCATGGAAGCGGATAATTCTGTGTCAATCTGTGGTGTTTATACCAAGAAATTCATATATCGTTCTTACGCAGAGCGTCACTGCCATCAAGTTAAGGACACCTCAAGCACTTTAACAACGTCGTTCCCGCGAAGGCGGGAATCCAGTGGTTTGTTTAAGATGCCTTTCGATTTTGTCCTTGCTGCGCAAGGGATAATTATTCTGCTGGATTTCCGCCTTCGCGGGAATGACGAATCCCTTAACTTAAAGGCAGTAACGAAGAGCTTGGAAACTATCAGCATCAACTTTGCTTTTTCAGTCGCTGCGTGAGCCAAGCCCCAATATCACTGATCTCGTCCATGCACACCGAATGCTGCATGGAGTATTCGTGCCATTCCACTTGATAACCCAGCCCGCTTAATTTATCCGCCGAGCTTTTTCCAAGGTTGTATGGAACAATCGGATCGCTGCGCCCATGCGCCATGAAAAAAGGCGTCCCCTTCGCTGCCTCGCTTGCCTCATCAATCAGTGTTTCCGCCAATGGCAGGTAAGTGGAAAGCGCGAGGATGCCGCCAAGTTTTTCCTTATGCCGCAATCCGGTTTGCAGCACGATGGCACCGCCCTGCGAGAATCCGGCAAGAAAGATATTTTCGGCCTTAACGCCCCGTTCCTTTTCCTGGTCAATCAATTTTTCAATTTCTGCCTGCGAGGCACGAATACCTTTTTCGTCCTGTCTGGCATGGATTTCGGCAGCGGCGATGTCATACCAGGCGCGCATCACAAAACCGCCATTGATAGTCACCGGCTGTTTGGGGGCATGCGGAAAAATATACCGTACCGCTACCGGCAGGCTCATCTCCTCCGCAACGGGCACGAAGTCGCCGCCGTCTGCACCCAGGCCATGCAGCCAGATGATGGTGTGCTGCGGGGATTTGCCGGTATCGAGAGTGATGTGGGGTAACACGCTATTCATTGCTTTCTTCCTGTAAAAAAGTGGGCTCAGGCAATATTTCGCGCAGTACCTGAAAAATCTCACGGTAACTCTTGGGCGGCTTCAGTAATTCTTTTTCCTTGAGCGCATTGCGGATCAGCGCACGTAGCCGTTGCGCATCGGCTTCCGGATGCTCGGCCAGCAATTCGGTGAGTGCGCTGTCGCTTTCCAGCAGGCGCTCACGCCAGCGTTCCACACGATGCATGTAGGCGATATGCTGGCTTGACTTGCCGCTCCAGACTTCCAGTTTGGCGATGATGGGCGCGGGATCAACATCGCGCATCAGCCTGCCAATGTATTGCATCTGTCGTTTTATCGCACCAAACTTGGTGATACGCTTCGCCTCCTGAATGGCGTCCCGCAAGGATTCCGGGATATCCATTTCCTTGAGCTGATCCTTGTTCAGGGCGACCAGTTGTTCCCCGATATCCTGCAACTCAATCATCTGTTTCTTGATTTTGGTCTTGCTGGGAGGCAAGTCCAGTTCTTCTTCGTGGTCGTCGTGATGGCGCATAGCTGCGAAATAATAAATAGATGTTGTTATGATAGCGCCTTCTGCCAAAACCGTTTACTAAATTCCTGCCATGAACGCCATTATTCAACCCCAACCCCTTATTGACCCCGATCATAATTTCTCCCATTCCGCCGACACGCTGCGCCAGCTTGCAGGCGAAATGCTCCAGTACGCCAAACAACAAGGTGCCACGGCCTGTGCTGCGGAAGTGTCGGACGGTTTCGGGCAAGCCGTCACCGTACGCAATGGCGAGGTCGAAACCATCGAATACAATCGCGACAAAGGTCTCTCGGTCAGCGTGTTTATCGGCCAGCGGCGCGGCAATGCCAGCACCAGCGATTTTTCGGCGCAGGCAGTGCGCGACACGGTGGACGCCGCACTGAGCATTGCCCGCTACACCGCCAGCGACGATTGCGCCGGACTTCCTGAACAAAGCATGCTCGCGACCGAATTTCCCGACCTTGACCTTTACCACCCCTGGAAACTGGATGTAGAACAGGGCATCGAACTGGCGCGCGAATGCGAACAGGCCGCCTATGCACGCGACAAGCGCATCAGCAATTCGGAAGGCGCCACTGTCAATGTGCATGAGGCGCACTTTGTTTATGCCAACAGTCTCGGATTCATCGGCGGCTTTCCAACCTCGCGCCACAGCATCAGTTGTGCCGTCATCGCCGGAAAGAACGACACCATGCAGCGCGATTACTGGTACAGCGAAGCACGTAACGCAGTAGAGATGCTCAAGGTGGAAGAAATCGGGCGCATCGCTGCAGAGCGCGCCCTGCGCCGCCTCAAGTCGCGCAAACTCGGCACCATGCAAGTACCGGTATTGTTCGAAGCCCCGGTGGCTGCCAGCCTGATCGGCCACTTCGTCGGAGCGGTGAGCGGCGGCAGCCTGTACCGCAAATCTTCCTTCCTGCTCGATCGGCTCGGCAAGCAGGTTTTCTCGAAAAACATCCGCATAGAAGACGTGCCGGATATTCCCAGAGGGCTTGCCAGCGGCGCCTTCGACGAAGAAGGCGTAAAAACGCAGCGCCGCGCTATCATCGAAGATGGCGTGTTGCAGGGCTATTTTCTCGGCAGTTATTCCGCCCGCAAACTCGGCATGAAAACCACCGGCAACGCAGGCGGCAACCACAATCTCATCATCCGGCCGGGCAAACTCAACTTCGACGGCCTGCTGAAAAAAATGGGGCGAGGTTTGGTCGTTACCGAGTTGCTCGGCCAGGGCGTCAACCACGTCACCGGCGACTACTCACGCGGTGCTGCAGGTTTCTGGGTAGAGAATGGCGAGATACAATATCCCGTCGAAGAAATTACCATCGCGGGAAATCTGAAAGAAATGTACCGTCATATTGCGGCGGTGGGCAATGATGTGCTGGTGCAGGGGTCGAGGCAGTGCGGGTCGATACTGGTGGAGAATATGACGGTGGCGGGACAGTGAAATCAATAGCTAGGATACTTTGACAAGTGCTAATGAAATTCCTATCCTTAGATGTGATATTCGCCCTCTTCAATGAGTGTTCTGTACAAAATAATTTTATATCTTTGACAGCTTTGGGGGAATGTCTTGCTAAGGCATCTGTTTCTTAGACCTGAAATAATCAGTCGTTTAATTTTCTCCTATTCGGAAGAGAAAACCTATTACGTCCAGGCAACGCATCAACAAAGGGCACGGCGAGCTTTACCTGAAGAAATAATACGCCAGCTATTTGTGCTTTCGCTGATCCATGATTACAAATATCCAGAGGACAGAATTCATCTGGAATGGATAATTCAGATGGGTAGAGAAAAGAAGCGTGCCGACATAGTTGTTCTGGATGAGAACGGTAATGTTCTAATTATATTGGAAATCAAAGTTGAACCTGACCAGCACGCCATGGCACAGCTTAAGTCGTATATGGCCATAACCGGTGCAAAATACGGGGCACTTATTACAGCTTATAAGATGGAATGCATCAAAATGCATTCCACTCGGGAAGTGTTTTCTATACGGGATATTCCGATATTCATGGAGGTGGTAAATCCTACGGCTAATAACTCGTTGTTAGATGTTCCTCCTAACACCACTGTAGGCATTGCGCTTGATGTAAAAGGGTATCCGTGGGATGGTCGCATTCACGCATCCAGTCGCGCTAAAGTATCCGATGGTACATGGCGGTATAAACGCGGTTCAACTGATGACGAGATTGCCAAGGTTGAGTTGGAGCTACGCGAAAAAGCAATGCACACCCAAACGCAAGTAGTGTCCAACGCAGATATTCAAAACTTTACTTTGGATGTTGATTCAATCGGAATTGAGACATCCCCAGAAATATCGGTAGCTCAAGAAGAAAGCACACCGCAGTCTGACAATGCTAAAAATGACACTGCGAAATTATCTTTGCAACAATTGATTGGAATCGAACAATTTGAACGGGTAAGTAAAAGCCACGCCAATATTACTATCAAAGGGATTGCTTTGCGACTTCCCCTTGCGGAATTGGATTCCTACAAATTGCTTCGCATGAAATTTCTTAAAGAAGGAATAGTTCTCAAGCAAGACGTTAAACAAAATGATTGGTTTGTGTTGTTTAATAAAATGCTTGATAGCAATCCTGTTCCTGTAAATGCAGAATTAAATGAAATTGAGCTATCCCCAGAAATATCGGCAGACCAGGAAGAAAGTAAAACGCAGACCGAAGATGCTACAAAAGACACTCCGATATTATCATTGCAACAATTGATAGGAATTGAACAATTTGTACGACTAAGTAGCAGCCACGCTAATATTACTGTCAAAGGAATTACATTGCGGCTTCCCCTTGTGGAATTGGATTCATATAAATCACTTCGCAAAAAGTTTCTTAAACAAGGAATTGTTTTAAGGCAAGACGTTAAGCAGCCTGAGTGGTTTGCATTGTTTAAGAAAATGCTT
>CAIQPV010000160.1 GCA_903873725.1 uncultured Nitrosomonadales bacterium | reverse complement strand
GTTTAACGTTCCAGCAGATGCAATTTGTTTTTCACATCTTTCCATTCATCCGCATCGGCAGTCGCATCCTTCTTCGCGATGATCGGTTTCCATTGCTTCGCCAGCTCGGCATTCAGCACAATAAACTGGCGCTGCTCCTGCGGCAAATCGTCCTCGGCATAAATCGCCTCCACCGGACATTCCGCCACGCACAAAGTACAATCTATGCACTCGTCCGGATCAATCACCAGAAAATTCGGCCCCTCGCGGAAACAGTCCACCGGACAGACATCCACGCAATCGGTGTACTTGCACTTGATGCAGGCTTCTGTGACAACGTAAGTCATGGTTGGATTCCTTGTAATGCGAATGGAAGCATTTTAACTTACGAGGGTTTGATTTTGCCGGGGCGAGTGCAATAAACCTACAAAAGCTGATACTTGAAGATTATTCATGAATTACTAAGGAATCGCGAGTTATTTCAACAAAGCGATGTGTAGCAAAAGCGGTCTCAATTCGGTTCAAATTGGCACGCACCATTTTTTCCAGATCACTATTGGCTATATTGCCTGAAGAAACCAGCAAAAGCGACGGCTCACCTGTAAGCAAAAAGGCTTGCACAAAATCATCGTCTTTAGTAACTACAACACGCCCATCTTGCATGGCACGCGCAATTATTGCATTGTCCGGTGTTCCGTTTTTAAGTGGCAGATCAAGTGTATGCAATGCATCATGTCCCGCCTCGGTTAGCCAAATTACGAAACGTCGGGGCAACTGTGCATCTATCAGGAATTTCATGCAGCCAAAAGTTCCAGCCGTTTTACATGCGCCAAGCGGGCGGCATATGATAATGCCGCAAGAATATCCTCGCGTTCCAAATCCCCATAATCAGCAAGTATTTCTTCACTACTCATGCCGCTGGCTAACCACTCCAACACGTTTTCCACCGGATAGCGCAAACCACGAATACAAGGCTTGCCATGACAAATTGCTGGATCAATCGTAATGCGGTTACTCATTATTATCCCTCCTGACTGCTGCAAATTAACTTACATCAAACGCATTGCATTTTATACTGTAAGTAAATGGTCATGTTGGCGTTTGGGTGTCCGTTTGCTTCGAAACACTTGCCACGCTGACTGGCATTTGCTGAGAACTCGCCTTTGCTTCTGTGGCTGACTTGACACCAGTATGAGACCTCCGTGTATATTTGCGACGCACCCTGGCGAAAGATTCAATGCCGGTTTTCCCGGAACGGAGAAAGTTAAGGAAGTCTTACACGCGTAAGGCGCAATGGTGTAAACGATGTAAGGCGGGTTGGTATGGTTATAGGTAAATCCATTCGGATGAACTTGGCTCGCTCGAAGCAATCTGAGACCAGAATTGGTTGAGTGAGGGAAAACTATTCAATGACAATGGCTGGAGAGCCAGCGGGTTGTAGTACACCGTAGATCTGCTTCGACTCAAAACGATTTGGCCATTTACTTGCACCTTGCGTTCCATGTAAATAATTGCTGATAGCTCTGGAGGAAGACTCTTGAAGCCAAATTCTGTTCCGAGAAGAAATTCCCCTAACGTCTTGAAGAAGCTAGTTCCGAATGCACTCCACTCCGTGTAGTCGAAAATAACTAGCACACTAGGTTTTTGTTGGTTCACGGCATACTTCAACTGGTTGAGCTTTTCCTCGGTTAATTTCATAATCACACGCCTGATGGTTTCGGTATGATCTAACGCGACAGACGTACCCTCCTTTTGTTTGCTTCTGTCTTTGTCAGAAAGATTAAGAGTGGAGACCTCGACGAAGCAATCTGCTGGGTGCGCAAGCTGGAAATCAGGGCGCGGTGTTTTCGCAGTTGGCACCACGGTTGCGCCAATGCCTTCGCGCTGCATGAAGACCCACCAAGAGAGTTCGTTCACCCCGCCAAGATGTTGCTCATCTTGGAAACACTCTAGGCGTTTGCGGAGCCTCAGCTTGTCGCTATGCTTTGCTGGAAATTCGTTGAACCATAGGCGAAGAGTGGACAAGTAGATTTGTCCTGAAGTATCCAGAGTCCCAACCACTGCGTTGGACCAGGATGTGTTATTACTCTTGGATTGGGCTTTCACAAGCCACTCATCATCGAAGATTTGTAGAATATTTACTTGCACCATTTGCTTGCTTGTGTCCATACGCGCAGGCGCGTTTTGGCTAATAACTAACCACCTTCAACAAGCCCAGCAGGCACTCCCTGTTGGGCTTTTACATACGCGGCAACTATTTCACTGTTATTCTTATAATGCACGGTCGGATGATTCTGTTTGATATATATCTGGGGTCGATCCAGTGTGCCGGGTATATTTGAGCTTACCCTACCTTTACGTAAAGCCGGATGCTGTATATACCCCAGTGTGCGTAACATTTCCTGGCGACGATTGCGCGGCATGATTCGGTCCATTTTAGAGTCGCGCAATAAGTGCTCTAATTCATAGGATGATACAAATCCACCGCAAAACCCCTTGCGGCAGCTATCAATTGCATTAATTACAATTTGTCTTACACGATCATCAATATCATTGTCTT
>CAIQPV010000159.1 GCA_903873725.1 uncultured Nitrosomonadales bacterium | reverse complement strand
GGCCGAGGTTGAACTGGTCGTCCCAGCGAAATTCGAAGCGCGCCTTGCTCAGGGCGTTGTCGCGCACTTGCGCACCGGGGTGTCCCTTGGCCAAGTCGGCAGCATGGGCGGCGATCTTGTAGGCGATGATGCCTTCCTTTACGTCCGCCTTGTTCGGCAAGCCCAGATGTTCTTTGGGCGTGACGTAACACAGCATGGCAGTACCGTACCAGCCTATCATCGCCGCGCCGATGGCAGAGGTGATGTGGTCATAGCCGGGGGCGATGTCCATGGTGAGCGGACCGAGGGTGTAGAACGGCGCTTCGTGGCACCACTTGAGTTGCAAATCCATGTTCTCTTTAATCATGTGCATCGGCACATGGCCGGGGCCTTCGATCATGGTCTGCACATCATGTTTCCATGCCACTTGCGTGAGTTCGCCCAGCGTCTTGAGTTCGCCGAGTTGAGCTTCGTCGTTTGCATCGTAAATCGAGCCGGGACGCAGACCGTCGCCGAGGCTGAACGCCACATCGTAAGTTTTCATGATTTCGCAGATTTCCTCGAAGTTCGTGTAGAGGAAACTTTCCTTGTGGTGCGAGAGGCACCACTTCGCCATGATGGAGCCGCCACGCGAAACAATCCCTGTCAGGCGTTTGGCGGTCATCGGCACGTAACGCAGTAACACGCCCGCGTGGATGGTGAAGTAGTCTACGCCTTGCTCGGCTTGCTCGATCAGCGTGTCGCGATAAATTTCCCAGGTCAGGTCTTCGGCTTTGCCCTCCACTTTTTCCAGCGCCTGATAGATCGGCACGGTGCCAATCGGCACTGGGGAGTTGCGAATAATCCACTCGCGCGTTTCGTGAATGTGCTTGCCGGTAGAGAGATCCATCACGTTGTCGCCGCCCCAGCGGATTGCCCAGGTCATCTTTTCCACTTCTTCCTGTATGCTGGAACCCAGTGCGGAGTTGCCGATGTTGGCGTTGATCTTGACCAGAAAGTTGCGTCCGATAATCATCGGTTCGACTTCGGGGTGATTGATGTTGGCCGGAATAATCGCGCGTCCGCGGGCGACTTCGTCGCGCACAAATTCTGGAGTAATGACTTTTGGAATGGCCGCGCCGAAACATTCGCCGTGATGCTGGGTTTTCAGCAATTCGGAAAGCCCCTCGGTCTTTTGATTCTCGCGGATAGCGATGTATTCCATCTCCGGCGTGATGATGCCCTGACGCGCGTAGTGCATCTGCGTGACGTTAGCGCCCGCTTTGGCCCGGCGCGGTGCGCGTTTGAGGTTGAAGCGCATTTCTGCCAACTCGGGATCGGCCAGACGTTGCTTACCGTATTGAGAACTGGGCGCGGTCAGTTGTTCGGTATCGTTGCGCTCGGCGATCCATCCCTCGCGCATTGCGGGCAGGCCGGAACGAATATCTATCTTAATTGCCGGGTCGGTATAGGGGCCGGAACAGTCGTACACATAAATCGGCGGATTTTTTTCCGCGCCAATCCCGGCTGGGGTATCGGCCTGCGAGATTTCGCGCATCGGCACGCGGATATCCGGGCGGGAGCCCTCGACATATACCTTGCGTGAATTCGGCAAGGGTTTGATCGCTGCCGCATCAACGTGCGCGGCTTGGCTGAGAAACTTGGGATTGGCATTCATGGCTTTTTGCTCCAAAAGTAGTAAGGAGCATCAAAGACGCTTCCCTACGACGGCATTATCCGTACAGGTTCAAAGGGTTTTTCTCACTCCGGCCCAAAACAGGCGAAGACCCCCACGCAGGATGTCAAGGTACTGGAAAGCGGCTGTCAAAGCAAGCTGGCTGGCAGCGTTGAGTGGAGTTATACTGCACGGGAAATATGGTTAACTATGCCGGAGGCCAAGGAAATGAAGAAAATGGAACAAGCGCGTTTTAATATGGTTGAACAGCAGATACGGCCTTGGGATGTGCTGGATATGCAAGTTCTGGACTTGTTGAACAAGGTCAAACGCGAGCAATTCGTGCCACCCGCCCTTCGGGAGATGGCCTTCATGGATGTTGAAATTTCGCTGGGACATGGGGTTTCGATGTGGAAACCGAAACTGGAAGCCCGTGCGGTGCAGGCATTGCGGCTAAAACCCAGAGACCGTGTACTGGAAATAGGTAGCGGCAGCGGCTATCTGACCGCGCTTATATCACAGCTTGCCGGGCATGTAACAAGCGTGGAGATCGTGCCGGAACTGCATGCCTTTGCTGAAAAAAATCTGGCGGCACACCGCATAGACAATGTAACCCTGATACAGGGTGACGCCGCGCAAGGTTGGTCCGGTGAATATGATGTGATCGTGCTGACCGGTTCAGTGCCGCTGCTGCCGGAAGCTTTTCAGAACAGCTTGAAGCCGGAAGGACGTCTGTTTGCTATTATCGGCGATGCCCCGGCGATGCATGCCAGAATGATTACCTGCGTGGCGCCCGGCAAATTTGAGAGCCTTACTTTGTTTGAGACTGTTGTTGCACCCTTGCAGAACGCGTTGCAACCGGACCGTTTTGTGTTTTGATTGCGAATGTTGATAGCTGCCCTTGATAACAATAAGCCGGGCGTATGGTATTGCGAATTGCCGATATTGTGCGTGCCATGACCCCTGCTAAATTGATTCTTTTTACGCTAGTGGCTGTAAGCTCGGCACCCTTTGCCGTGGCAGCAGACTTGCTCGAAACCTATCATGCGGCACAATCGCAGGATGCGGTTTTCGCATCTGCGCAGGCGGCACAGCAAGCAGGGCAGGAGAAATTGCCGCAGGGTCGCTCCTTGCTGTTACCCAGCGTAAATCTGAGCGCCAATACTACCTACAATGACAACTGGATTCAGTATCGCGGCGCTTTTACGCTCCCTGGCGGCGCGAGCCTCCCGCTCCCTGCCGGCACGTCCCAGTTCAATAGCAATGGTTATGGCGTCAGCTTGACTCAGCCGCTGTTTCGTCAGCAGAACTGGGTGGCTTACACCGAAGCAGAATTGCAGGTAACGCAAACCGAGGCACAGTTCAAAGCTGCGGAACAGAATTTGATCCTGCGCGTGGCACAAGCCTACTTCGACGTGCTGATGGCGGAGGATAGTGTGCAATTGGCAGAGGCACAAAAGAACGCCATCTCGGAACAACTCGAACAAGCTAAACGCAACTTCGAAGTGGGCACCGCCACCATTACCGACACTTACGAAGCACAAGCGCGTTTTGATTTGACCAATTCACAGAAAATCGCGGCGCAAAGCAACCTTGAGATCAAAAAACGCGCCTTGCAACAGATCGTCAATGCTGTGCCGGACGAGTTGCGTCATTTGGGTAAGGAACTCAAGCTGGAAGTGCCACAACCGGATGACGTGGAAAAGTGGGTGGGGTATGCACAGCAGGGCAGCCTGCAAATTGTCGTGGCACAGGCAGGTGTTGAATTGGCGGCAAAAGAAGTGGTGCGCAATCGTGGCGGACACTATCCGACGGTAGACTTGGTCGCCAATTATGCCGAGAACTCGACAGGCAATAGCGCCTTTGGATTTGGCAGTGATGGCCACAGCAAAATTATTGGTGTGCAACTCAACCTGCCGTTGTATCAGGGCGGGGCAATCCAATCCAAGTTGCGCGAGGCCGAGGCTAACCAAAACCGCGCCAGGGAAGACCTTGAAAACACCCGCCGCAATGTCGCCCTGCAAACGCGTCAGGCTTATCTGGGCGTGGTGGATGGCATCGCACAAGTAAAGGCTCTGCAGCAGGCGTTGAAATCCAGCGAGAGTTTGCTGGAGGCGAGCAAGACGGGGCAGGAAGTCGGCGTGCGCACCAATCTGGATGTGCTGAATGCACAGCAGCAGCTTTACTCCACCCGGCGCGATTTATACCAAGCCGAATACAACTATCTTGTCAGTCAACTGCAGCTAAAGTTGGTCGCGGGAACGTTGGTCGAGGACGATCTTGCCAGAATTAATCAGGCGCTTTACTGATAATGCCATGCCTGTTTTCCTCCTCCGGCTCTAAGCTTGAATCATAATCTGCACACGATCCAAAAATGCAGGGGGATGCACTAGTTTTTCCACTCCTCTACTTCTTCAAACATTCACGCAAGGAAATTTTCCAGTCTGGCAATTGAATACCGAACTGCTGCTGCAACTTGGCATTCGACAAAACCGAATATATGGGACGTTTTGCCGGAGTGGGATAGTCACTGGAAGGAATGGCGCGCAAAGCAGGTGGGTGATCAAGGTCAGAAAACAATCCATAATCTGCTGCAGCCTGGGCAAAACCAAACCATGAGGTTTGTCCCTGTGCGGTGAGATTGTAAATTCCGTTGACCTGCTCCCGGTTGGGATGCTTCAGATATAGCCCGAGGATTTCCCCCGTAGCCACTGCAATCTCGCGGCTCCATGTCGGTGCGCCAATCTGGTCGTTTACGATGGCCAATTCAGTCCGCTGGGCTCCCGCGCGTTTTATCGTGTTCAAAAAATTCTTCCCGTGCGCGTCATACACCCAAGTGGTACGAAATATCAAATGATGTGCAGCTTGTGCGCAAATCGCCTGTTCGCCGGCCAACTTGCTGCGTCCATAGACGTTTAGAGGATTAATCTCATCATTTTCATTGTAGGGAACCGATTGGGTGCCGTCGAAAACATAGTCGGTGGAATAGTGGACAAACAGCGCATTCAGCCGGGTCGCCTCTTCCGCCATGACGCCGGGTGCAATTCCGTTGATCGCCATGGCAAGCTCCGGTTCGGCTTCAGCCTTGTCGACGGCGGTGTAAGCGGCCGCGTTGACGATGATTTCAGGACCCAAGCGACGAATCGATACGCGGATAGAATCGGTGTCCGCCAAATCGAGATTGCTTCTATCCCATGCAGTGACTTCGCCAAGGATGGCGAGAGATGATTGCAATTCGCTGCCAACTTGTCCGTTCTTGCCGAGCAATAAGATTTTCACGGGAAAAATTCAGCGTCGCAGAAGCGCTTGGCTTCCTGATCTTTTTTGGATAAAAGAGGGGTATTGCCATTTAACGGCCAATCAATAGCCAGATCCGGGTCATTCCAGAGGATGGAACGTTCGTGTTCAGGTGCCCAATAATCGGTGGTTTTGTACAGAAATTCTGCATATTCGCTGAGCACGAAATAGCCGTGCGCGAATCCTTCCGGTATCCACAACATGCGTTTATTGTCGGCGGATAGAATCACACCGTCCCATTGGCCGAAAGTTGGCGATGATTTACGAATATCCACGGCGACATCGAATACCTCTCCAACCACCACGCAAACCAGTTTTCCTTGCGGTTTCTTGATTTGATAATGCAGTCCGCGCAGCACATTCTGTGCGGAACGGGAATGATTATCCTGTACGAAATAGCCCACTCTTCCGGAAAGCTGCTCAAATACCCTCTGGTTAAAACTCTCGAAAAAGAACCCACGGGCATCCTCGAAGACCTCGGGTTCAATAAGCAGCACATCAGAAATGGTTGTAGTAACAACTTTCATCGAATGACGGGATTCTTAATGAGCGCAAGTAAATACCGGCCGTAATTTTGTTGAATCCAATTCTGGTATTCGCCGCTCACCACGCCATTCACCCAGTCGGTGTTGCCCAGATACCACTCCACAGTCTTGCGCAGTCCGGTCTCAAAAGTTTCCAGCGGTTTCCAGCCAAGTTCGCGGGCTATTTTGCTCGCGTCAATCGCATAGCGGCGATCGTGACCGGGCCTGTCCTGCACATAGGTAATGAGGGATGCATGTGGCGCACCCTGCGGATGCAATTCATCGAGAATCGCGCAAACGGCATGGACAACTTCCAGATTGGTTTTTTCATTCCAGCCGCCGATGTTGTAAGTCTCGCCCAATTGACCTTTTTCCAGAACCAGCCGCAAGGCGCGCGCATGGTCATCCACATACAACCAGTCGCGGATATTGTCGCCCTTGCCGTAGATGGGCAATGGTTTGCCGTTCACCGCATTGAGGATGATCAGCGGGATGAGTTTCTCGGGAAACTGGCAAGCACCGTAGTTGTTAGAACAATTGGTGGTAACTACCGGAAAGCCATAGGTGTGATGCCAGGCACGCACCAGATGATCCGAGGAAGCCTTGCTCGCCGAATAAGGCGAATTCGGCTGGTAGGCGGTGTCCTCGGTAAAATAGCCGCTGTCGCCCAGACTGCCATACACTTCATCGGTGGAAATGTGGTGGAAGCGGAATGCATTTTTGCGCACGTCAGGCAGATTGCTCCAATATTCCCGTGCCGCTGCCAGCAGGGTATAGGTTCCGACAATATTGGTTTCGATAAAGGCTGCGGGGCCGGTTATGGAACGATCAACGTGTGACTCGGCGGCCAGATGCATTACGGCATCCGGCTGATGTTCGCGGAACAGGCGGGCAACTTCTGCAGCATTGCAAATATCCACCTGCTCGAAGCGGTAGCGCGGGTTATCCGCCACCGAGGACAGGGATTGCAGATTGCCAGCGTAGGTCAGCTTGTCCACGTTGATGACTGTAAAAGCGGTTTCCGCAATGAATTGGCGTATGACTGCTGAACCGATAAATCCGGCACCGCCGGTGATGAGTATTTTCTTCATGGCGTTGTAGTTTTAAGGGAGAAGTCAACTTAACGATTTGCCGATGTGAAACAACGCCCGTTCCGTCGCGCCGCGATTAGCGCTTACGAAAACTTGTCCGGCATGCCCAATCCGGGCCATTTGATCCGGATTGGACAACAAATCTTTCAGGGTACGTACAAGTTCAGTCGCGTCCTGCACGCGCAAGGCAGCACCGCCGGCAACCGCGAGTTGGCTGGCTTGCGTAAAGTTGTAAGTATGTGGACCGATGAGCACAGGCTTGCCGACAGCGCAGGCCTCAATGAGGTTTTGTCCACCGAGCGGCAACAAACTGCCACCGATAAAAGCAATGTCACAGGCCACATAATAGGCAAACATTTCTCCCATGCTGTCGCCCAGCACCACTTGGGTTTCTGGGGCAATCGTGCAGTTTTCGCTTCTGCGTTGAAACCTGAATCCACGCTGAACAAGCATCGCCTCAACATCGGCGAAACGCTGCGGGTGACGCGGCACAATGACCGTTAGCAAACCGGGAATTTTTAAGGGATTGATCGCATTTAATAAAATCTCTTCCTCGCCCTCACGGGTACTTGCGGCAAGAAGTATTTTTCTATCCAGACCAAATTGGAAACGTAATTGCCGCCCCAGTTCAAGCATGACCTGTGGCGGTTCGATATCAAACTTTAGGTTACCCATGACAGAAACATCTTTTCCTCCCAGAGTGGTCAAGCGCTCTGCATCGGCTGCGCTTTGCGCGGCGATGGCGCTCAGTTCATGCAAACCTGCCCTCACCAGATTTGGATAGCGCGCATATCGTGCGGAAGATTTTTCCGATAGACGTGCATTGAGCAACAGCAGCGGAACTTTTTCGTCATGGCAAAAATGGATTAGGTTGAACCAGATCTCAGTTTCCAGAAGCACACCAACACAGGGACGAAAATGGTGCAGAAAGCTGCGTACCGCAAACGGGTAGTCGTATGGCAAATAAACCTGAAGCACATTTGCGCCATAAAGTTGCTTACCGGCTTCCCTTCCGGTTGGAGTGGTATGGGTAAGCAACAGTTGGTGGCCCGGGTAATTTTCCTGCAAGCGCTTAACCAGACTGGCCGCTGCGCGTGTTTCACCGACCGACACGGTATGCAGCCAGATTACCGGTTTGTCGCTGTGTATTGCATAAAAACCGAAGCGCTCGGCGACATGTTTGAGATATTCAGGCTGTCTGCGCGCGCGCCACATCAGGTGGAAAAAAATATAGGGTAGTAGCAACCATAGCCCAAGGGTATAAAAGACGCGCGGCTTAATCATGGCTGGTTGCTTTTTCAATCGCCGCAATGACTTCAGCTACAGAGGTAGAAATATTTTTCCCGCCCAGGTTGATCGCACGAGAACCAGCGTAAAGGCCGGTCAGTCCCGGATCGGTAGCCGTGTAAATACCAATAGTTGGGACACCAAGCGCGGCGGCGAGGTGGCTCAATCCGGTGTCCACCCCAATCACCGCACGAGCTTGACCGAGCATCGCCGCCGCCTCATTCAGGTTGATACGCGGAGTACATATAGCGCCGGGAATGGCAGAACGCAGGCGTTCGCTACGCATCTTCTCCTGTTCGTTCCCCCAGGGCAACAGTGTGCGAACTCCTGATTGGTCGAAATGCCTGCCCAAAGCTATCCAGTTTGGTTCTTTCCACAATTTGTCGGCACGACTGGTGGCGTGCAGCAGCACGGCATAAGATTCGGCGGGTAGCCAAGGCAGAACGATATCCGGCGTATGTATGCCGTAATCTGCCTCCCCTTGCGGGGTGTATCCCAACGATTGCCCGGCCAATTGGCGATTGCGTTCCACCGCGTGCTGATTTTTGGCAACGGAATAAGTACGGTCATAAAACAGGCTGGAGATGGGTTCGCGTGCGCTGCTCCAGTCGAAACCGCAACGCGTGGTTTGGATACAACGGGTAATCAACGCACTCTTCAGCAAACCCTGGGTATCCAGCGCAAGATCATAACGATTGAAGCGCAGGCTATCGCAGATTAATTGCATTTCGCCGCGAGATTGCCACCATGACTTGCGCCAGCGCCGTATTGCGACCGGGATGACCCGATTGACACCCGGATGCAGCATGGGCAGTGCTGCAAAGTTTTCTTCTACCACCCAATCAATACGGGCATCCGTAACGTACCTGCAGATATCCGTCACGACCGGAAGATTATGCAGCACATCACCCAAAGATGACGTCTTGACCAACAGGATACTGGGCGCACTTCGCATGCGTTGGAAGTTTCGGGTAAAAGGGAAGGCATAATAATACAATAGCTTGTTTTTGGCGTTCCAATGACAGCAACGAGTAAAATCAAGAACACCGAAATGGGGCAGAATAGAAAACCCCCGGTCTCTACGGGGTGCCGCCAATGCTCACCGCCAGCCAGTTTGGGGATTTTCTGCTAAAGTGCGGGCCATGAATCTTTCGAGTACACAGCTCTATTTACGTCTTCTGGGTTACGTCAAACCTTATTGGCGCACTTTCGCGATTTCGATCCTTGGCATGGCAATCTCTGCCGCAACCGAGCCGTTATTGCCGGCATTGCTTAAACCCATGCTGGATGGCACCTTCGTCCACAAGGATGACGTAGTCATCAAGTATGCCCCGCTATTAATACTGGTAATTTTCTTCGTGCGCGGGATTGCATCGTTCGCCGGTACCTATGCCATCGGTTGGGTCGGCAACAAAGTGGTGATGGATTTACGCGAATTAATGTTCCACAAGTTGCTCACATTACCGACGCCATTTTATGACGACCACGCCACCGGCAATCTTATCTCCAAGCTGACCTTTGACGTGACGCAGGTGACTGCTGCTGCCACCAACGTGGTGACCGTTTCCGTCAAAGACTCCATCATGATTATCGGGTTGCTTGGCTGGCTGGTCTACCTAAACTGGAAGCTCACATTACTTAGCCTGGTGATGTTCCCCATTATTTCCGTGATCCTGAAAATTATCAATGGCCGCCTGCGCGACGCCAGCCGAAATTCACAGCAGGCAATGGGCGATATCACACAAGTGATCGAAGAAAGCGTTGCCGCGCACAAAGTAGTCAAACTGTTTGGCGGACAGCAATACGAGAGTGAGCGTTTTTACGACCAGGCCAACTGGGTTCGCCGCCATACCATGAAGCTGGCGATGGGTGCGGCGATCAATGTTCCTCTCGTTCAGATGATCGCTGCCGCTGCCTTGTCTGTTATTGTCTACCTCGCCACCCAGCAAGCACGTAGCGATGAAACTACCGTAGGTGGATTCCTCTCATTTATTGCTGCCATGCTGATGTTAACTTCACCGATCAAACGCTTGACGGGCGTCAGTGAGTTTTTGCAACGCGGATTGGCGGCTTCGGAAAGCGTGTTTGAACTGCTTGATACCCCCGGTGAAATTAATTCCGGGAAAAAATCCATAGGACGCGCCAATGGGCAGATAGGGTTTGAGCACGTCAGTTTGTCCTACAACAATGACGACAAATTTGCATTGCGCGACATTAACCTGGAAATTCCCGCAGGACAGGCCGTTGCTTTTGTCGGAGCGTCCGGAGGCGGAAAAAGTTCGCTGGCCAACCTGGTTCCACGCTTCTATTTGCCCACTGGCGGACGCATCACTCTGGATGGATATGATCTTGCCGATCTAACACTGGAAAGCCTGCGCGCCAACATTGCGCTGGTAAGCCAGGAAGTGGTGTTATTCAACGACACTGTAGCTGCCAATATTGCTTATGGACAAATGCGTGAAGTTCCCGGAGCGGAAATCATCGCTGCCGCACAGGCAGCGCACGCCATGGAATTTATTCGCGAGATGCCGGAAGGTCTTGATACGCTGGTAGGTGAGCGTGGAGTCAAGCTTTCCGGTGGGCAGCGCCAGCGCATCGCTATTGCGCGAGCCATCCTGAAGAACGCCCCCATTCTCATTCTCGACGAGGCCACTTCCGCTCTGGATAGTGAATCCGAGCGTCATGTTCAAGCTGCTTTGGAAACCTTGATGCAGGGTCGCACCTCACTGGTTATCGCACACCGCCTGTCTACCATCGAAAAGGCGGATCGGATTGTGGTGCTGCAAAAGGGGGAGATAGTCGAGATCGGCACGCACCAGGAGTTGATTGTAAAGAATGGGGTATATGCACAGTTGCATCGTATCCAGTTTTCAGTGGCCGGCAATATGCAACCCGAGTCGGCATCAATTTAACCCAGTAGAAAGCCGCAGTTTTTGCGACTGAACAGTTGCTTGAATATTTACCAGAAAATATATAACATATTCATATGTTATATGGGGGCACCATGCACTTCAACGTCTACATGGATGATCAAACCGGCCAGCAACTGACCGATGTTGCGCAGCAGAGCGGACAAACCCGCAATGCCCTGATTCGTTGCGCTGTGCAGGATTGGCTGGCGCGCCGAAACAAACCCCAATGGCCGGATGTAGTGATGAGGTTTACGGGCATGGAGGACATGCCGCCGTTTGAAATTGGACGCGATGAGCTCAAGCCGCCGTCGACTGATCCGTTGGCATGAAATACCTGCTCGACACCTGTACGGTCAGCGACTTTGTCAAAGGTCAGCCAAGTGTTCAGGAACGCATCAAGGCTACGCCTCCACAAATGATTGCAATTTCCACTGTGACTTGCATGGAAATTGAGTTCGGAATGCAACTCAACCCCGGGCGAGCCAGGAAGCTTGCGCCAGTGATGGATGCATTTATTTCCAGCATCACAATACTGCCCTTTGAAGATGCCGATGCAAAGGCTGCCGGTGGACTTCGTTCAGCACTTCAGAAGCAGGGGCAGTCCATCGGTGCATATGACGTTCTCATAGCCGGTTGTGGACTCGCGAAAGGACTGATCGTGGTAACTTCGAATACCTCAGAATTCCAGCGCATTAGCGGGCTTCAGGTGGAAAATTGGCGATGATATTTGTGAATTGAATAAAATTATGTAGCTACTCGTTAAGCCCGTTAAAATTAGCACTTGTGAACGACAAGGATGCATCATGAAAGCAGTCATTCTGGCAGGCGGATTGGGAACAAGGATAAGCGAGGAATCCGTTATTCGTCCCAAGCCCATGATCGAAATTGGTGGCAAACCTATCCTTTGGCACATCATGAAAATTTATTCGGCCCATGGTATCAATGAGTTTATTGTGTGCCTGGGCTACAAGGGATACCTGATAAAGGAATATTTCGCCAACTATTTTTTGCATATGTCCGATGTTACATTCGACATGAAAAATAACCGGATGGAGGTACATCAGAACAGTGCCGAGCCATGGAAAGTGACGCTGGTAGATACGGGGGAAAGCACCATGACCGGAGGTCGTCTCAAAAGAGTAAAATCTTTTATCGGAGAGGAAGATTTCTGCTTTACCTATGGTGATGGCATAAGCAACGTCGACATTTCGGCCTCCATTCAATTTCATAAAACTCAAGGTACATTGGCAACGCTGACTGCGGTTCAGCCTCCCGGTCGCTTTGGCGCCCTGGATATGGAACACAACAAAGTTCAAAGCTTCCTGGAGAAGCCGCAAGGTGATGGCGGATGGATTAATGGCGGTTTCTTTGTTTTGTCCTCCAAAGTAATAGATGAAATCGAGGGAGATCAAACGGTTTGGGAGCGTGAGCCTATGGAACGGCTGGCCGGTGACGGGCAATTGTCCGCGTATTTGCATACCGGCTTCTGGCAACCCATGGACACCTTGCGGGATAAGAATTTATTGGAAGAGCTGTGGCAATCCGGCAAGGCTCCCTGGAAAACATGGTTGTGAACGACTCGTTCTGGCTAGGAAAAAAAGTATTCGTCAGCGGTCATACCGGCTTCAAGGGAAGCTGGCTTTGTCTGTGGTTAAACAAGCTGGGCGCGGAAGTCACGGGCTATGCGTTGCAACCGCCAACCTCCCCCAGCTTGTTCGAGGAAGCAGAGATTGCATGTGATATGCGCTCCATCATCGCGGACATCCGCGACGGCGAACGGCTGGCATCCGCAATGCGCGCTGCCGCACCGGAAATCGTAATCCACATGGCCGCACAAGCGCTGGTTCGGTATTCTTACACGGCGCCGGTTGAAACCTATTCGACCAATGTCATGGGTACAATTCAGCTGCTGGAAGCTGTTAGAAACACGCCCGGCGTCAGGGCAGTCGTTAACGTCACCAGCGACAAGTGCT
>CAIQPV010000158.1 GCA_903873725.1 uncultured Nitrosomonadales bacterium | reverse complement strand
GTGGAAGAGAAAGCCGCCAAAAAACAGGAAACAGATCAACAAAAATTGCCGAAACAGTAGTATGAATAACGTGGTCGCACTTTGAAGATAATGTTTCTCAATCCCTATGAATGAAATCCTGCAATACCTGAAAATGCACGGTGAACGCCTCGATACTGAGATCGCGAGATTTACCGGCATCGCGCTGGACAACGTGCGTCTCCATTTGTCAGAACTGGCTACCAAAGGAGAGATTATTGCGTGCCGTTCAATCAAGTTCGAGATGGGTGAAAAAGTTGAGGGACTGAAATGCAGGTTGTTATCCGAGCACACTTCCCGCTTAGAAAAGCTGACAGGATTGACCTGGAATCCGTGTTATGACGCATGGCAACATGGATACGAAGAAATTATCGAATTCTCAAAAAAGACGGGGCATAGCCGGGTTCCGATAAAGTATATAACATCAACCGGTTTCAAACTGGGTAACTGGGTCAGTGAACAAAGGTTTAAACGTCTAAAACTTTCAAAATATCAAAAAGACAGCCTTGAATCCCTGCCTGAATGGACATGGGAAATGATTCATAATCAGTGGGATGTTGGTTTCAATAGCCTGAAGGAGTTTATCAAGCGGGAAGGGCATGGTAGAGTTCATGCCAGATACGTTGCCCCGGATGGCTACCGGCTGGGCAATTGGGTAAATACCCAAAGAACCAAGAGGTTTGCCATGCCAATTGATCGGGTCGAACGACTGGAAGCGCTTCCCGAATGGATATGGACGGCGAAAACAAACGATTGACATAATAAGGGATCATGCAAAAATCTCACCTTACCGTATGTTGCATAATTAACAGAAATTACTGGCGATAAATTGGCAACTACAGAAAACCTGTCTTCCGGAATAGTGGAAAGCATTTTTCAAAATGACTTTTCTGTTGCCCTCCTAGGGGTGCTGATCATCCTTGCCCTGTGGATGGCGGTTCGCTATTTCATTAAATCAAAATCACGGATTGGTATCAAATCGCACCAGGTGCCGATATCAGCCGTCATCAAACGTCCCTCCCAAGCCATGATTGACAATGCGCCAACAGTTGCTGCGACTCTCCCCAATAAAGTCGCGGAGGAAGCCACCGATGATGATTCAATATTGGAAGAAGCAGAGCTTTATTCCAATCATGGTCGCCCGGCGGGGGCAATCAAAATCCTGCTTGAGGTCATCAATCGGCACCCCTCGAAAGCCGCCGCGTGGTCGTTACTGCTATCCAATTACTCATCTTTGGGGCAAGTCGATGAGTTTGAGAAAACGGCTCGGGAATTCCTGAAGCACCACAATAGCAGCCCCTTATGGAACGGGATACAGGCATTGGGGCGCACCCTTGACCGGGATAATCCGTTATATGACAGCAATAACGGCAATGCCTATTCTTCCCCCCCCTGCTGCCCGACGCGGCAAATCCGCGCCGTGCAGTAGGGGATATCCTGATAGAGATGGGAGTGTTGTCAGAAGAGGATATGCAAAGTTGGCTTGATATTTACGACCCGATAAAACATGGGCGTTTCGGGGGATATTTGCTGGCACACAGGGTAATTACCCTTGCACAGCTCGATCAGGCCTTGTTGCAACAGCAACGGTAACCGGACATTAAATTGGCGACCTTATGAGTAATCCATTTGAAGTTTTCCCCTGGAACAATAATTTTGCCACCGGTATCCAGAAGATTGATGAGCAGCACCAAATACTCATTCAGTTCTTGAATACCCTGGCCAGTAGTCTAACCTTCCATGCGGATATGCCATCCGCAAGAATTCTGTTTACGGAACTGGCTGACTATGCTGTTTACCATTTTCAGACGGAAGAAAATATCTGGCATCAATTCCTTGCGGATGACTCATGGGAAGCCGAACACACAAAATCGCACCATGATTTTGTTTCCGAAGTTAACAAGTTGAAGGATGAAGAGAGCGACAAGCCGCTGGAAATAGTTCTTGAGAATGTAGTATCGTTCCTCACCCATTGGCTGGCTTTCCATATTCTGGAAAACGACATGCGGATGTCCAAAGTGGTACTGGCGATGCAATCCGGCTTGTCGCTGGAGCAAGCCAAACAGCAAGCCAATCAGATCATGGGCTCAAAAAAAATCACTGATTGATTCCGGTTTTTCTGGCGCTATATCATTTTCTATAAAATGGGAATAGACTGCCTGTCATTCGGCTTGTTTTCTCAGGCTGTACTTCTTTTGGTCTTTGGCCAACCGAGTATCCTTGTAGCCCGACTGGCTACTCCTGAATAGTGTCAATCCATGGGGGAGAAACCGTGTACAGAATACCAAACGAGCAGGTTCTGACGCAGAAGGCCGCCGGGTGTTCATCCCCCCCCCCCCCCCCCAGAAAAACCCCTGCGCGGTTGCCTGGTGTGTCAGATTGAAATGGGGGTGCAAAATCATCTGCTGCTGAAGTCGGTTCTCGCACCGGAAACACTGAGAGCGGCAGCAACTATGGTATTGAAAGATTAGGGAGCTGAACACCATGGGCGCACAAAGCATTCCTCCCGGCAACCTGCGAAAAATTGCGGAAGATAAACTTGCCGGATACTCCCTGCCGGCAAAAGCGCTCGTACTGTCTGACGAAGAGTTGCTGCACGAATTTCAGGTTCACCAAATTGAACTGGAGATGCAGAACGAGGAATTGCGCAAGTCTCATCTTGCACTGGAAGAATCGCGGGACCGCTATCTCGATCTCTATGAGTTTGCCCCGATCTGTTACGCCACAATCGGCAGGAACGGGATGATCGGTGAAATCAATCTGACCGGATGTGATCTGCTTGGTGTCAAACGTGCAAAACTGATCAATCGCCGTTTCTCAAGGTTTGTCGCCCTTCAAGACAGGGATCGCTGGCATCGCCTGTTTCTGAATATGATGGAACGGGAAGATTTCGAGAGGCAGGCTTTCGACCTGGAAATGGTGAGAGACGACGGTACTGCCTTTTACGTCCTTTTCGACTGCCGGCGCAGGGGAGAGGCGGACTCGCAAGCTGTATTGCGTGTCGCACTGGTAGACATCACCGAGCTAAAACTGGCTGAAGCAAAATCGCGCAGTGACGAGGAACAATTGCGCTCTTTGTTTGAGAACGCACCCACCGGAATGGTAGCCATTGACCCAGACAATGGCCGCATCCTGCGGGCAAACCATATTGCCTGTGAGATGTGGGGCTACGCTGCCGATGAATTTCTGACCAAAACCGCAACCGACATAACCTATCCGGACGACCTCGCTGAATCCCTGTTACGCAATGAGCAACTGGCCTGCGGCCGGATAAACAAGCAACGTTTCGAGAAACGCTATCTCAGGAAAGACGGCAGCCACTTCTGGGGAGAAACGTGCGTCTCCACCCTGAAAGATGCCGGCGGCAAGACCAGCCTTTTCATAGGCAACACCATTGACATTACAAAACGCAGAAATACAGAAAGTGAATTCCTTAAGTTTTTCAGTCTTACACCCGACCTGGTGTGTATTGCATCAACCAGTGGCTATTTCCTGAGAATCAACGCCAGGTGGAAGGAAAAACTTGGTTACCCTGAGCATGAAATGCTTTCCACACCATTTCTGGATTTTGTTCATCCTGAAGACAGGATTGCCACCGTCAAGGAAATGGAACAACTAAAATCAGAAAATCAAACTTTCCACTTTACCAACCGCTATCGCTGCAAGGACGGCAGTTACGTATATCTGGAATGGAGTGCAACACCTGACGTAGAAAGAAACCAGCTATTTGCTATTGCACGTGATATCTCTGAACGGATGAAAATTGACGCGCTGCTTCTGGAAAACAGTAAATTACTCGACGAAGCGCAAATGATTGCCGGTTTGGGTACTTATGTTGTTGACATCCGCACCGGACAATGGGAAAGCTCGGACATACTTGACCGGATTTTCGGCATAGGCGAAACCTACGGACGATCGGTGGAAGGATGGGAAATGCTGATCCATCCGGACGACCGGAAAATGATGTCCGAATATTTCAGGAATGATGTTCTGGGCAAGGGTGTCAGTTTCGATAAGGAATACCGCATTACCCGCCACGATGACCGCACCGTGCGTTGGGTGCATGGCTTAGGTAAGCTGGAATTTGATAGCCGGGGCTGTCCAGTAAAAATGCTGGGCACCATACAGGATATCACCGAGAAGAAAAAGATCGAGGCCGAACTGCGCATTGCCTCTGTCACCTTCAAGTCCCACGAGGGCATGACCATTACCGACAAAGATATGATGATCCTCAAGGTGAACCCCACTTTCACCAGGATCACCGGCTACACTGAAGAAGAAGTCATCGGCAAGAATCCCCGCATTCTTGGCTCGGGCCGCCAGGATGCAAGCTTCTACCATTCCATGTGGGAAAGTATCAACAGTAACGGCGCATGGGAAGGAAGAATCTGGGATCGGCGCAAGAATGGCGAAATTTATCCGGCTCACCTCACTATCAGCGCGGTGAAAGATAATAGTGGAAGCGTCATCAATTATGTCGGCGTATTTACCGACTCCACCGATAGCCAGGCGGCAGAAGATGAAATCAAACAACTGGCGTTCTATGACTTCCTGACCGGCTTGCCTAACCGCCGGCTTCTCGTTGACCGGCTCATGCAGTCAATGGCTTCCAGTATGCGCACCGGCAAGGAGGGAGCGCTGCTGTTCATTGATCTGGACAACTTCAAGATTATCAACGATACCATGGGCCATGCCATGGGAGACATGCTGCTGCAACAGGTTGCGGAACGTCTCAAATCCTGTGTGCGTGTCGGTGACACCGTGGCCCGGATGGGAGGTGACGAGTTTGTCGTGATGCTGGATGATCTGAGTGAACAATCTCTGGAAGCGGCTGCACAGGCGGAAGTAATCGGCCAGAAGGTACTTGCCACGCTGAACCAGCCTTATCGTCTTGGCAGGAAGGAGTTTTACAACTCTCCCAGTATTGGTATCGCGCTTTTCAACAATAACCAGCGGGGGTTTGATGAGCTGTTCAAGCAGGCAGATATCGCCATGTATCAGGCCAAGCAAGCCGGACGCAACACCCTGCGCTTCTTCGACCCGCAGATGCAGGAGGCCATCAGTGTCCGTGCGGCAATTGAAGACGAGCTGCACAATGCACTTGAGAACCACCAGTTCTATCTGCATTACCAAATTCAGGTTGACCATTTGCAGCGCCCGTTTGGTGCGGAGGCATTGATTCGCTGGATGCATCCGGAACGGGGTTTGGTGTCTCCAGCCGAATTTATACCGATTGCCGAAGAGACTGGCCTGATACTTCCCATCGGGAAATGGGTGCTGGAAACAGCATGTGCCCAGCTCAGTGCCTGGCAACGGAATGTACAAACACGCGAGCTGATTCTCTCGGTCAATGTGAGCGCCAAACAATTCCGTCAGGCTGATTTTGTGGCGCAAGTGCAGGCCGTCATTCAACGCTATGCAATCCATCCGGCACGGCTCAAGCTGGAACTGACGGAAAGTATTCTGCTGGACAACATGCAAAGCATTATCGCAACCATGAAGGCAATCAACGCACTCGGCGTCCGCTTCTCGCTGGATGATTTCGGCACCGGTTATTCTTCCTTGCAATACCTCAAACAGTTGCCTCTGCACCAGCTCAAGATTGACCAGTCGTTTGTCAGAGACCTGGCTGTCGATAGCAGTGACAAAGCCATTGTGAACACCATTATTGCGATGGCCCACAGCCTGAATCTGGAAGTCATTGCGGAAGGGGTGGAAACCGAAGGGCAAAGGCAGTATCTTGAAATCGCGGGCTGTACCCATTATCAGGGATACTTGTTTGGCAAACCCATGCCGATCAAGCAGTTTACCGGGTTGCTGGAACAGGGCTGACCGGATCGAACGCCTGAACTCGTACCCTGTAACACCTGTTTTTTCGTAGGCTGGGTTAGCAGTTTTGTAGGTTGGGTTAGGCGGATGTATGCCGTAACCCAACATGATCAGATCGATAACATTCAAGGCTGTTGGGTTACGCGATGAAACCGCTAACCCAACGAAAAAACAGGTATTACAGGGTACTAGTAATACCGTTCCAGCAAAAAAGTACCGTTCGCGGTGAGCTTGTCGAACCGTTTTCCCTTGCTAAAACAAGCCTTCGACAAGCTCAGGCCGAACGGTTTATTGGTAATCGTTTTGCTGGAATGGCCTATTAGTGCAGCTTGATAATGCCCCAACTGGCAGCGGTTGTTCTCAGGAAGTTGAGCACGATCCGAACCAGGGAGTCACCTTTATACTCTGCCTCATACGCTTCCCAGTCAAAGTCATCCTTCCCGTCCTCTTCATGCAGATGAAGGGCAGAAAAACTCTCCGGCGCAACCGAATACAGCAGGCCGTGTGAATATGATTGTTGTTTTTCCATCTCCGCCCCTCCAGTTGGTACACATCGTTTAAAATTAACGCATGAATAGTATATACAGTAATACTGTTTGCATGTCCAGTATTTTGTTATCGGCCGGTACCGGGAATTCCTTAGAGAGGCAGCAATAGCCATAACCCCCCGGTTGCAGCCGCCAAGGTTGCGTTACCGGCCGTATATCCCGGATAATCCTTCAGGGCAAATATCTTCTCCCTCCCCAGGGGAGAAAACAGTCGCCGCAAAAGCGGTATATCGAAATGCGGGGTGAAGAAGTGATCAAGGTACTTTTTTTCGGCCCGGTCGCCGAGCGAATCGGTAATGGCGTATTGCAAATCGCCCATCGGCCCGGCATGCGTTTGCAGGATTTGCGCGATGGACTGGCGGCACAATACCCGCAGGCATTCGAGATAGTGTGTTTCACGGCAATGAATGGCGAATCTGTTCGCGACATGTCAATTCCGCTTCCAGATAGCAGCGAAGTGGCGTTCATGGCCAGGTTTTCCGGAGGATAGAATGCAACAGGCGGTGCGAATTCAACGGGAGGATTTTTCCCAGGATGACGAAATCAAAGCGCTCAAAGCCGGATCAAAACGCATGGGCGGCATCGGCACGTTTCTGGGATGCGCGCGCGATTTTTCAGAAGGGCGTGAAGTGTCGGAAATCAGCTTTGATGCATACGGCAGCATGGCGCTATCCGAGATGAAGCAATTGCGCAGCGATGCCATAGAGAAATTCGGCCTGCTGGACGCGCGCATTGTGCATCGTATCGGCACGGTAAGGGGCGGCGACAACATTGTATTTATCGCCGCAGGGGCGGAACACCGCGTCGCCGCGCTGGAAGCCTGCCGCTGGATGATAGACGAACTGAAGCAGCGCGTGCCGATCTGGAAAAAAGAGATCACGCCGCAAGGCGATACGTGGGTGATGCCGCATCCATGAAACCTCGTGTTATCAGCATCGTCGGACACTCCGGTGCAGGCAAGACAAGCCTGGTGGAAAAATTGATCCGTGAGTTATGCGGGAAGAATGTGCGGGTCGCCACCATCAAGCATGCCCACCACAAGGTTGAACTGGATACCCCCGGCAAGGACAGCAGACGTTTCAAGGAAGCCGGCGCGGTGATGAGCATGCTGCTCACCCGTGATGCGCTGCAACTGGTGGCCGATGCCGTCGAAGACCGCGAGCCTGAACAATTGGCCGCACGTTTTCTCGGCGAGGCAGATGTGGTGCTGGCTGAAGGATTCTCCCATGCCGCAGGCAGGAAAATTGAGGTATTGCGCCGCGAGTGCGGGCAGCCCCCGCGCTGCACGATTGATGATGGCCTGATCGCCATCGTGACAGATATGGACGAAGTATATCCGCAGATTCCGCATTTCGAGCTCGAAGACATTGCCGGAATTGCGCAATTCGTTTTGACCGGCCCGCATGATAATTGAGGATTGCACGGCCATCATCATGGCGGGAGGCGAGTCGCGCCGCATGGGGCAAGACAAGGCGAACCTGCTATGGGGGGAGCGCACCCTGCTGCAAAGCGTTGCTGCCACGATGCAACTGGTGTTTCCGCAAATCATTATCAGCGTGCGCCGGCCACGCCCGCCAATGGACTGGCCGCAAATTTGTGACGATCCTGCATACAGTGGCCCGCTGGCCGGATTGCATGAGGGGCTGGCGAAAGCCCGGACTCCGTGGATATTCGCAGTGGCTTGCGACATGCCCTTCATCACCCCACGAATAATCGAATGGTTGTCCGGGTACCGGGGCGGCTTCGAAGCAGTCGTGCCGGTGGTTCAGGGTTATGCGCAGCCGCTGGCCGCATTTTATGCAACAAGCAGTCTGGATACTGTGCGCGAAATTTTGCACGGAAACGAAAAAAACAGTATGCGCACGGTATTGGCACGGCTGAATGTGCGCTACATAAACGAATCCGAAATGAAGGAAGTTGATCCTGCGCTGCGCAGCTTTTTCGATCTGGATACACAGCAGGATGTGATACAGGCGATGAACCCAGATTTTCCCTTGGTATAGTAGCGGATCCTTCACCCATTCACCGTATGCCCAAAATCACTCCACGCCCCCACCCGGAAGACGCCGCACAACGCCTCGTTGATGCGGGTATCGCCCCGTTGCTCGCGCGCATTTACGCGGCACGCGGCATATCCGACATCACGCAACTGGAAACCGGACTTGCTCGCCTGCTGCCTTTCACGCTGTTGAAAAATGCGCAACAAATGGCTGTGTTGCTGGCCGATGCCATCGCGCAAAACAAGAAGCTGCTGATCGTTGCGGACTACGACTGCGATGGCGCGACTGCGTGTGCCGTTGGCTTGCGCGGGCTGCGCGCATTCGGCGCGCGGGTGGATTTCATCGTACCCAACCGCTTTGAATACGGCTATGGATTGACGCCGGAGATTGTCAGGCTCGCACACGGAAGCAACCCCGATATTTTAATCACCGTGGACAACGGTATCGCCAGCGTGGAAGGGGTCGCCGAAGCCAACCGGCTGGGCATGCAAGTGCTGGTTACCGACCACCATCTACCCGGCGACGTCTTGCCGAACGCGCTGTGCATCGTCAACCCCAACCAACCGGGCTGCGATTTTCCCAGCAAGAATCTGGCGGGGGTCGGCGTGATGTTTTATGTGTTGCTGGCATTACGGGCGGTGCTTCGTATCAGAGGACAGATGACAGAAGACAGGGGGCGGAAACTTGTCGAACTGCTCGACCTGGTGGCCTTGGGAACCATCGCCGACGTAGTGAAGCTGGACGAGAACAACCGTATTCTGGTACAACAAGGCTTGCTGCGTATCCGCGCCGGGCGGGCTTGTGCGGGCATCAATGCGCTGCTGCAAATAGCCAAAAAGGATTATACGAAGGTTTCCGGTTATGAACTCGGCTTTGTCGTCGGGCCGCGCCTGAATGCGGCCGGACGTCTGGAAGATATGGGCTTGGGCATTGCCTGCCTGCTCAGCGATAACAATGTCGAGGCAACGCAGATTGCGGCAAAATTGGATGCGCTCAACCGCGAACGGCGCAGCATCGAGGCCGACATGCAGGAGGCTGCACTGGCCGCGCTGGAACATATCAATCCGGCTGATGGCTCCAGCCTCGCGATGTTCGACGAGACTTGGCATCAAGGCGTGATCGGCATCCTCGCCTCGCGCCTGAAGGATAAATTTCACCGCCCGGTGATTGCCTTTGCTCGCGCACAAACCGGCGAGTTAAAAGGTTCCGGGCGCAGCATTCCCGGCCTGCATTTGCGCGACGCCCTCGACCTGCTTTCCAAACGTTATCCGCACCTCCTGCAAAAATTCGGCGGGCACGCCATGGCAGCGGGTATCAGCATCCGCGAAGAACACTTTGCTGAATTCCAGGCCGTCTTCGAGGCTATCGCGCAAAATTTGCTCTCCCCTGCCGACCTCACCCGAATTATCGAAACTGACGGCGCGCTTGACGCAGCCGATTTCTCGCTTGACATCGCGCGTAGCCTGGAACAACAAGTATGGGGACAAGGCTTTCCGCAGCCGCTGTTCGAAGGTGAATTCGCCGTAGAAAGCCAGCGCGTGGTCGGCGAAAAGCACCTGAAACTGCAGTTGCGACACGTTACTGGCGAAGCCAGCGGATTGCGGGAGCAACTGCCTGGCACCCCCTCTCGCACCAACAATTCTGACTCTACAGTATCGGGGGCGCTACTCGTCGCAAACGGCACTAGCCACGATGCCATCCGCTTCTTCAGCGCCGATCCCATGCCGGAGCGCATCCGCGCCGTTTACAAACTCGCGCTCAACGAATACAACGGCAAGACCACATTGCAACTCATCATTGAACATTGGGAGGCATGCTCAGGGCAGGCCCTTCGACACGCTCAGGACGCGGTATAATG
>CAIQPV010000157.1 GCA_903873725.1 uncultured Nitrosomonadales bacterium | reverse complement strand
TTGCTTTAGGCCGGTTTTTTGGCAGCACCTGAAAAAAGAGTTTTTCAACACAATCGGCCGAACTGAGGCATTGGCGAACGGCAGTTATGGCGCAACCAAAATATCACATTTCTTATGGTGGCACGTAAAAGAATTGCTAAACTAAAGTCCTTGGCCGAGGAGGAGACGGTCGGGACGCATAGTTAGAACTACGCTTACCTATCCGCCGCGAACTTTCGCTTCAGTGAAGCGAAGAAATTCTTTGCTGGGTAAAACCCTTGCATTTATTTCGGATCGTCCCATTCTGGTGCAGGGTCTTTTTGAGCCAATTTAAGGAGCAGTTTACCTCCTCGTTCATCGTCGAACAGTTCCTGGATGAAATGGTACGTGTGATTCACGACATCAACCATCAGTACTTTCATTTCGGCATTGCTGATTCGTGAGAGATCATTCCACGGAATTTCCCCATAAGGCGTATGGACTACGACATCTGAATAGTCGCCGCTTCTGGAATCTGGAACTTTTCCAGCGTGTAATTCTTCCAAGATTGAATTCCGAAAACACCTCAAGGCAATGTGCTTGGCGAGTCGCTGCTGCATTTCAGGATCGGTAATAAAAACCTTAAATGGATCATCGTTATTCATTCATTGTTAGCCTTACAAGAAAATTCGCATCCAGTAGTCGTTCAATGTTGATTATATTGCCAGCTATCGACTTTTAGTTCACAAATTTTAGGGTGCCGCGAGTGTTGCTGGGGTAGGTATTTAGAGACGCTGAAGGGCAGGTTACCGCGTGAACAATGTATTGGATACGCTATTCCAGATGATCGCTGTTCACACCACCCCGTAAATTGCAACAGAGATTCTGCGCATAATTGCTCAGAACCCACCTGATTTTATTGTGATTACCACGCGACAATTGTTGCATGGAAGACATTCGATCCCTCAAGGCGTTATTCTGGTTTTCGGTCAAGATGGATGTGCTTTACGCGCATCTGTGCCGCCAGTACAAAGCATACATTCTGCTGATGCTTGTCTATCTCGCTTTCTCATTGCGCTTTGAGTTTGCCGTCAACGTAAGCCAAAGCCTGCCGGGTGCGCTGTATCTCATAGAGAAGGGCGGTCTCCCCAGACGCGGGGAGTATATCGCCTTCACTTACCAGAGCGATTTTCTGTACCCGCAAGGCACACGTTTCTTGAAGCGTGTCATGGGTACAGCGGGCGATTCTATCGAGTCGCGCGACCACAAATACTATGTCAACGGTGCATTCGTGGGTGAAGCAAAACCCGCGACCAGCACCGGGAAACCGATTCGGGAGCTGGGGTTCAGTGGCGTAATTCCCGCTGGCCACTATTATGCAATGGCCGATCACCCGCTGAGTCTGGATTCCCGGTATGAAGCGGTTGGCCTGGTGTCAGCCAGCCAGGTCATCGGCAAGGCGTTCAAGCTGTTCTGATTCATGGAAACCTTGACGGATCGGCTGCTGCGCAAATTCCGCTTTCTGCCGGGCGTGCATGATGCTGTGCAAATCAAACAGATTGCGTCTGCCAAGCGGATTGAAGACCTGCAAAGGATACCGCGCTACCCGCCATTCATGGAGGGATTGCCGGTGTATGCCCCCGCAGAACTGCTCGCCACGCAACACGAACTCACGGGCGGGATTCACAATTTGATTGCTAACGCGGAGCTGCTGGCAACTCACTACAACCCGGCGATGTTGCGCCTTGCCGCCTTCGTTCATCTGTTGCCGGCCTCGCAAGCCCATCATCATCGTGGTGCGGGCGGCATGTTGCGCCACTCTCTCGAAGTCGGGTTGTGGGCGCTGCAACAAACCGAGGGCAAGCTGATACGCGGCGTGACCACGCCACAGCAACGGCGGGTGATAGAGCCGCGCTGGCGGCTGGCCGTGTTCCTGGCCGGAATCTGCCACGACCTCGGCAAGGTGGTGACCGACCTGACTGTCACCGACCGCGCGAATGCGCAAAGGTGGCGGCCTTACCATCGTGGAGTTTACGACTGGGCGCTGTCGCACGACATCGAGAATTATTTTTTGCACTGGCAAGAGGGACGTGGAAAGCACCACACCAATGTATCCAGCACCCTGATTGATGCGGTGATCGCCAAAGAGTCGTTCGACTGGATCAGCGATGGCAGCACGGACGTGGTGATCTGGCTGACGGAATCGCTCAACAGCAACCCCGGCCAAACCAACCAGATTCATGACTACGTGGTCAAGGCCGACCAGTTGAGCGTCGAGCGTGACCTGAAAACCATGGGCGTGGCGATGGCAGGCTACGAGATCGGCGT
>CAIQPV010000156.1 GCA_903873725.1 uncultured Nitrosomonadales bacterium | reverse complement strand
TCATCCTTGGTATGACACGAATCACAAGTCATTTTCAGCTTGTCTTTGTACAAGTCTCCCTTGTGACAACTGGAGCACTTGATTTCGCGGTGCTTCCACAGCAACGGATATTTGGTTTTCTTGTCGTGTTCAAAAAGAATATCTTTCCAACCTTTTTCCGTGTGACAAGTTTCACACTTCGGCCCGAAACTTCCTTTATGCTTGTCATCCTTCTTGTGGCAGGAATTACATTGTTTGGGCGTTTCCTTGAATTTATTTTCAATATGGCAGTTGGCACATTTCACATCTACGTGCTTATAGTGCAATGGATAGTCGGTCTTGTCATGATCGAAGTTGGTCGTTTTCCAATCTTTCACGACGTGGCACTTCGCACAATCGGTACCCAATCCGCCCTTGTGCTTATCGTCCTTTTTGTGGCAACCGTTACATGTCATCGGAGCTTCACGGTATTTTTTTCCTGACAAGTGACAGTCCTTGCACTTCACTTTATTATCCAGATGTTTGTCCTTTAACTGAAAATCTGTTTGCGAGTGATCAAACTTTTTAGTATCGAAATCCACAATGCGTGCGTCTCTTCCCTTGTGCTCCGTATGGCACTCCTTACATTCCTTCTGTTCCTTGATATGTCCGTGATAATTGCGCTTTTCGTTGATATCCTTGGCAACATCTTTGTGGCAGTCTTTGCATAGTCCTGATTGGGCTGCCTTGTCGAACTGCTTGTGACACTTCGCACATTCACTCTCAATCTTGATGTGTCCCTTTACGAGATCACCGGGCGACAAAATATCGTTTATGGAATCAGCCTGCGCAGACATGAGACAGGAGAAAACGATACTCGCAGATACAACAACCAGCCGGACTAGCATTGCGAATCGCTGAGATAAGCTACGAGCGATGACCGGCTCCGCGAGTTTTGCATTAATTAAAGCCGGCATGACAAAAGGTCAGGGGATTAATCAGGATCAATACATGTGAACAGCGATTACGTGGTAAACCCCACTGAACGCCATCATGTAAACCAGCGGGATGTGGAATATATGCCACAATGAAAACAACCTTTCATAGGTGTTAAACTGGGCAACGTCGCGAACCGTCTTGAGGTATGTGCGGATGTCTTTGACGTATTCTTCATATAACTTGTCCAAATCATGTTTTGTTTGCCCGGTATCCCAATTTTTCTCATGCGCCTGCGTATACATCACTTGATGCAAATCTTTCACGAGTGACCTGGATAGGGAAGCGGATTTAAACCCAATCGACAAGAAATCCCATATTCCACCGCGCCCCACCCTTCTCGTTTCCTCGCAATAAATGCGAAACTGCTCGAGGCCATGATCTATTTCCGGGGCAAAGCTCATGAAGGACCGTTTGAAGCTGCCGGTCTTTCCCATCTCTTCCTGCATTCCCTTCAATGTGACTTGCCGGCCATAAAGACCATGGTGTATTTTGGTATAGAAGAACCGCCCGAAAATGCCGCTACCCGACACCAGCATCATGCATATCATTGCAACTCCGGCATTGATCGAGTGGATGACAAACGTGGAGTGAAACAGAATCAAGGCCGGTCCAAGAATGCCAAAAATCATGTGCCACCTGAACCACTTCGGCAGTATGCCAAATCCCTTCATGAACCCAAACCGCTTGCGTAAAGGATAAATCAGTAGTGTCAACATCATCAGGCCGCCTGCCAATCCGATGTTGTAACCCAAATTATCGCCGGGCTTGTAAGGCATCCCGGTTGGAATCCCGATAAACTGGGGCGGATGTGCCTGAAAGAAACCAGCAACCAGCAGCAAGGTTACCACCACCAGAAACCATACCCAACCACGGCCTTCCGAGCGTGTGCCGGATTTGCGCCGTTCAATTATTGGCGTTGTTTGTGTTTGTGAACCCATTGATTTCCCATTATCATTACAATTAATTTCAATATCTTTCAAATCCTTGGCAAAATTGGGTGCCGAAAATTGTGCTAATAATAACGCGTGTGTATTTATTACACAAGCAGAAATGGAAGTATTATATACTGTTGAGTTCTAGCCATACGGAAAAGCGTGAACCGGAAGGATTATCTGCCGTACAATTATATGCCCAACATTCCATGACCACCCGTCAATCCAAAAAAATTGCAAGCTTAGGCGGGAACAAAAATTCCAATCTCCACCAGTATTAACGCCAACCTGATTCAGAAAAAGTTATGTCAAATTTAGGTATCCACAGTATTTTAATCTACCTGCTGCCTCTGGCGGTGGTGATAATTGTCTATTCCTTGAACCGGCGCAAAAAAGAGGTTGCTGCAGTTGAAGAATACAAGGAAAATTTAAATGCCGGTCTGACCGAACCCCCGTCGCTGCATCCGATAATCGACCCTCTCAAGTGCATGGGCGCGGGAACCTGTATTACCGCCTGCCCTGAAGGCGCTATCGGCTTCATCCATGGACAAGCCGTTCTGGTCAACCCTACCCACTGCATCGGACACGGTGCATGTTTGCCGGCCTGTCCGCATGACGCCATCACACTCGTTTTCGGCACCGAGAAACGCGGCATGGATATCCCTCAGGTTAGTCCAACCTTTGAGACCAATGTGCAGGGAATATTTATCGCCGGTGAACTGGGTGGAATGGGGCTGATCCGAAAGGCGGCAACCCAAGGTAGCCAGGCCATGGATTCCATCAGCAAACTTAAGGGAAGTTCGAACGAGTACGATGTGGTTATTGTTGGTGCCGGTCCTGCCGGGCTGTCTGCCACGTTGGGTGCCATGGAAGAAAAACTGCGCTCAGTTACCATAGAACAGGAAGCGTCCCTCGGTGGCACAGTTTTTCAATATCCCCGCAACAAGATCGCCATGACCGCCCCAGTCAAGCTCCCCATTATCGGCCAGGTCAAAATGGGTGAAATCAGCAAGGAAGATTTGCTTGAATTCTGGGCTGGCGTCGTGAAAAAAACCGGCATGAAGCTCAACCTGAATGAGCGCATGGAGAACATCACCAGGACCGACAAGGGGTTTTTGGTTAAAACCAACAAACAGACTTACGAAACCCGCGCGGTGTTGCTTGCCATAGGCCGACGTGGCACCCCGCGCAAACTTGGAGTGCACGGTGAAGAACTGTCGAAAGTTGTTTATAGCCTGATAGACCCCGAACAATATCGCAATATGCGTGTCCTGGTGGTGGGTGGTGGCGACAGCGCACTGGAAGCTGCCATCGCCATATCCGAACAACCGGGCACAACCGTTGCGATTTCCTATCGTAGCGAAGCCTTCGGGAGAGGTAAACCGAAAAACCGTGATCGACTGCAAGCGGCGGAGGCGGCTGGTCGGATAAAAGTCATGCTCAAATCAAACGTAAAGTTTATCGAACCCGAAAAGGTTCACCTGGAACACAATGGGGAAGCTGTCGCATTGGCTAACGATGCGATCATCGTCTGCGCCGGCGGGATACTGCCCACTCCTTTTCTCAAGGAAATCGGGGTGATGGTGGAAACCAAGTTTGGTACAGAGTAAGGTCATGTTCAAATCCCGGGGCAGGCGATATCACTCCGCATGTCCGGAAATTTATTCTTGCCCTTTGAGTTTTAACGCACGCTGGTACAATTCGTTGCGTCCGATGCCGGTGACTTGCACGGCAAGTTGCACCGCCTGCTTAAGCGGCAAGTTTCTCAGTAGCAATGTCAATATACGTTCTGCTTCGGCATCCAGCCCATCCTGCTTTTCCACCGCCCCGGTGACCAGTAGCACGAACTCGCCGCGCTGGTTGTTGGCATCGGCATTCAGCCAATCCATCGCATCCGCGAGTAAACAACGGTGGATGCACTCAAACAGCTTGGTGATTTCGCGCCCGAACACAATCTGCCTGTCGGCACCGAAAACAATTTGCAAGTCAACCACGCATTCGAGGATGCGATGCGGGGCTTCATAAAATATCAGTGTATAGGGTAAAGCAGCGAGTGACTGTAATTCGCGGCAGCGCGCGGGCGATTTGTTTGGCAGGAAACCGTAGAACAGGAAATGCGGCGCAGGCAATCCTGCGGCAGATAGTGCCGACAACCCGGCATTTGCGCCGGGAACGGGAATCACACGGTAGCCGGCCGCTCGTACTATCCCAACCAGTAACGCGCCAGGGTCACTTACAGCCGGAGTTCCGGCATCGCTGACCAAAGCGACCGACTGGCCTTGTGCCAGCAGTGCGATAATTTTTTCCGCCGCGACGCGCTCATTGTGCTGATGCAATGCCATCAGCCGCTGCGGTGCAATTCCATAATGCGTCAACAAGTGTGCGGTATTGCGCGTATCCTCGGCGGCAATGGCATTGACAGACATTAATATATCCAGCGCACGCAGACTGATATCACGTAAATTCCCAATCGGAGTGGCGACTACATATAATGCGCGTTCCAAATTTTGTTTTTG
>CAIQPV010000155.1 GCA_903873725.1 uncultured Nitrosomonadales bacterium | reverse complement strand
GAACCGAACTTTCCCCAGCATCACCTTCGTTGGCAACGTGGTGGTCGCCAATTGAACGGCCTGATGTTTTGCCGGGGGTTCGTAATTCGTTCAATCGCTGCCAGTAATATCTGGCAGCGATTGGTTCTTGAATCTGCTGTATAAGTCTACTGAATCAAGCCTTCTGCTTTCATTGCTGCCTGTACGCCCGGGCGTTTGGCAATTCGCGCCATGTATTCTTGTATTCGAGGAAATTGGCCGAGATTGAAACCGACATGGCTGCTCCAGCTCACAACTACAAACATGTACGCATCTGCCACGGTGAAGCTGTCGCCCAACAAATACGGCTTCTTTGCCAACCGCGTTTCCACGTAGCCCAGGCGTTTGGTAATCATATTGTGTGCATTGGTTTTTACTTCATCCGGAGTTTTTGGATTGAACAGAGGGCTAAAGGATTTATGAATTTCGGTGCCAATGAAGGTAAGCCATTCCTGCAGACGATAACGCTCCATCGTACCTGCCTTGGGAGCCAGACCTGAGTCGGGTTTCTGATCGGCAATATATTGCAGGATCGCAGGACCTTCGGTCAGGATGCTGCCGTCATCCAGTCTGATCGCGGGTACGTAACCTTTGGGATTGGTTTGCATGAAATCTTCACCGCTGGCGGTCGTCTTGGTTGAAAAATTCAGCTTGTCAATTTCAAACGGCAAGCCTGTTTCGTATAGTGCAATATGCGAAGCCAGCGAACAGGCACCGGGGGCGTAGTATAGTTTCATGTGATCTCCTTTGTGTGTAAATGTTGGTCAAATATTGCAGTAAGTTTATACCGTTACGGTGGGTTGTGCGTATCCCGCAAAGCAGGGTGATGCTATTCTTTCACCGGTGGTTTGGCGCGATATTGCCCCTGGAATGCGATCATCCATGCTGGATATTCTTGTTGCAGGGCGCTGGCCTCATCAAGCGCTTTCAACTCCGCTTCAGTCAAAGCCAATTTAGTGGTTGCGAGATTATCTTTTAATTGCTCCATACGCCGGGCTCCGATAATGATGCTGGAAACTTGTCGTTTACTTAATATCCATGCCAAAGCCACTTGTGCAACAGAGACGCCATGTCCCTTTGCGATCGGTTCCATTGCATCCAGACAATTAAATGCCTGGTCTTTGTTCAATGGTGGAAAGTCGAAAGTTGTCCGGCGTGAACCGGAGGGAGGCGCCTGGTCGCGTTTGTATTTTCCGGATAAAAATCCGCCGGCGAGCGGACTCCAAATCATCAAGCCCAGTTTCTGGTCATCTACCAATGGGAAGATTTCGCGCTCAAGATCCCGTCCGGCGATGGAATAATAAGCCTGCACGCTGACAAACTTATTCCAATTGTTTTGCCTGGAAATTCCTATGGCCTTCATGATTTGCCAGGCTGCCATATTGCACAGGCCAAAATACCTGATCTTGCCGGAATTGACGAGATCATTAAGCGCGGATAGTGATTCTTCAAACGGAGTCAGTGGATCAAAGCCATGAAGTTGATAGAGGTCGATGTGGTCCAATTGCAGGCGCTTGAGGCTTGCATCGACTTCATTGTAAATATGGAAACGCGATTGCCCGCGCCCATTGGGAGATTCATTCATGATCCCGGTAGATTTCGTGGCGACCACAATTTCATCCCTGGCCAATCCCGTGTTTTTAATTGCCTGACCAAGCAATTTTTCCGATTCGCCAAGTGAATAAACATTCGCAGTATCAAAGAAATTGATCCCTTGGTCGAAAGATTCGCGTACCAGAAGATCAGCCTCGGTTTGCTGAAGGCCACCCATGACTTCCCAGAAACCTTTGGCTCCGAAAGTCATGGTTCCCAAACACAGTTCTGAAACGTAGAGACCGGTATTTCCCAGTAAACGATATTGCATGTCTAAACTCTCCCATTCATGCCCGATGAAATGACTAAAATATCACTACGGTAGTGGTGCGCGCAACAAGGGGAGTGGTGTGCACAAGCCGACTTGCCGGGATTCAGGTTCTTGTCTTGCAAGAAGTGGTGTTTATGCTACCAGTTTTTCACACTCCCGAGTTATGATAGTTCCCGTCGCAAAGAACATAATCAGGTAGCGTACCAAAATCTTAACTTGAGTATACTATGCCGTGCATGAGAACATCATTTTCTGGATTTTCCATCAAACGAATAAATATTCGGATATTCCCCTGAACTGTACCGGTAACAAAAATCATGAGCCAACATTACCTTAATCACCTTTTCGCGCCGAAGTCGGTTGCGGTGTTCGGTGCCAGCGACCGGGTTGATTCGGTCGGTCAGATCGTGTTTCAGAACATGATTGAAAGCGGCTACCAGGGCGGGCTGTATCCGATCAACACGAAGAATCCCGAGGTGCAGGGACACAAAGCCTACCCCTCCCTGTCGAGGATCGACGATGTGGTTGAACTGGCGGTCATCGCCACCCCGCCGCAAACGGTGCCCGACATCATCGAGGATTGCGGCAAGCACGGGGTCAAGGCGGCGGTCATCATTACGGCGGGGTTTGGCGAAACCGGCCCGGAGGGACAAGCGCTGGAGCGGGCGGTGCTGGAAAACGCCAACCGTTACGGCATCCGGCTGATCGGCCCGAACTGTCTGGGCGTGATGCGGCCCGGCATCGGCCTCAATGCCACCTTCAACAAAGGCGGGGCCAATGTCGGCCATCTCGCTTTCGTGTCGCAGTCCGGCGCACTCTGCACCGCCATCCTGGACTGGGCGCAGACCAATGACGTGGGATTCTCCAGCGTGGTGTCGATGGGTTCATCGGCCGATGTGGACTTCGGCGAGATTCTGGATTTTCTGGTATCCGACCAGCAGACCCAGAGCATCCTGCTGTACATCGAGGGTATCCGCGATGCGCGCAGTTTCATGAGCGGCATCCGCGCGGCCGCCCGTATCAAACCGGTGATACTGGTCAAGGTGGGACGCCACCCGGCGGGTTCCAAAGCGGCGATGTCGCACACTGCCTCGCTGGTGGGGTCGGACGATGCGTTCGACGCTGCGGTGCGGCGTGCGGGCGTGGTGAGGGTGGAGACGATCACGCAAATGTTTGCCGCCGCCAAGGCACTGTCGGTCGGATTCAAGCCCACCGGCAACCGTTTGGCCATTGTCACCAACGGGGGCGGTCCCGGGGTGATGGCGACGGACCGGGCTGCCGACCTGGGACTGGTTCTGGCCACGTTGTCGGACACCACCATGG
>CAIQPV010000154.1 GCA_903873725.1 uncultured Nitrosomonadales bacterium | reverse complement strand
GCCGTGATAATAAAAATCACCAGTAACACCAGCATTACATCCACCAGCGGCACCACATTGATCTCAGCCATCGGCCCCTGATGGCGGCTTGAATCCCAACTTCCAAATGCCATAATATTCTCAGATTAAGCCTTCTTATCGCCCACCGTCACCAGCGCATACAAGTCATGCGCAAAATTATCCAGTTGCGCCAGCCAAAGCCGATTGCGCCGGGTGAACGCGTTGTAGGCCAATACGGCGGGAATCGCCACCGCCAGTCCCACCGCCGTCATGATTAGTGCTTCGCCCACCGGCCCCGCCACCTTATCCAGCGTGCCTTGCCCGCTCATGCCGATCTGCACCAGCGCATGGTAAATTCCCCAAACCGTTCCAAACAACCCGACAAAAGGGGCAGCCGAACCAGCAGAGGCCAACACAGTCAATCCATACTCAATTTTGGTCGCTTCCTGATCAATGCCGTTACGCAATACCCGCGTCAGGTATTCCGACATCCCGCCCGCAGCCAATAATTTTTCGGCCCCACGCTGATTCCCCGAGTTGACCGTCAAGGCAAGCCGGGCCAAGTCAAAGAAAGCGTTATCGCCTCTCCCCGCAGTCAGCGTGGACTGCATTTCCTGCAAAGAAGACGCTTCCCAGAATTGTTTCAAAAAGGCATCCGCCCGTTTGCGTGCCCCCATGTTGGCGATAGCTTTGGTCACCATTAAATACCAGCTCGCCACCGACAGCACCAGCAACAATAACAACACGCCCTTGCCCATTGTGTCGCACTGTGAAATAAAATGCGCAAAGCCATAATCCTGTTCCATCATCTTCCTTCCAAAATAAAATTGAATGGTTGTAAAGCGATCGCACGCACTGCCTTACCATTGCGCACAGCTGGTTTGCAGTGCCATGTTTTTACCGTATTAAGCGCTGCTTCATCAAGGCGCCTGAATCCGGAACTGGTTTTAATTTCCAGATGGGCTACGCTGCCATCTTCCCCAAGTTCTACCCGCAACACCACCTTGCCCTGTTCGTTCATGCGCATGGATAGGGATGGATAATCTGGCGGAGAACGCTCCGGGCAAACCACCGACAACTCACCTGCGAGTTCCACCGGCTGCGGTGGCAAGGGCGGAGCAACCATGATAGGCGCAGGAGGTGGAGTGGGTGGTGGTGGCGCGGGCGGAACATAAACCACCGGCTCGTCAGGCTGCACCACCGGCGCTTCAGCAGCCAAATGCAAATGCTCAGGCGGAGGTGGTTCGGGAGGTGGGGGCTTCACCGGTTTTGGAGGCTCCAGCTTCGGTGGTTTGGGCTGTGCCGGTGGCGGTGGATTGATGAGATTTACCATCAGGGTAACTGCCTCGTTCGGGGTAGGAATGATGCGGTAACTCCATAGTTCGTATAGTGCCGCACCATGCAGCACCAAAACGAACAGAATACCAATCAGCTGCTCTTGCTTAAGGTTACGCAACGACTCGACCATTCATTGTTATCTTAAATTGAGTCTCAAACTTATTTGGACGGGAGCGCTTTTCGCATTTCTGTAGCTAAGTGGGTCGCGTTCGTGCTTTGAGGGAGCCTGCGCAAGAACTCTCCGTTCTTCCCCACCAGGAAAATATCTGCCGGATGTTCTAGGTCATAAGCACCAGCAGCATTGACCGGTCCTTTCATGAAACTGGCTCCGTAGGCTTTAGCGACTGTTGAGATTACGGCATTGGATCCAGTGAGTCCGATCAGTTTTGGATGGAATAACGCACTATATTCCGCCAGCCGTTTCGCATCATCACGTTCCGGATCAACTGTAATAAAGATCGGCTGAATCTGTGCGACCTCATCCGCTTTCATCGACTTGAGCGCACCCCCCAACTTGCCAAGATCAATTGGGCATACATCCAGACAGTGGCTATAACCGAAATATATTGCGACCACCTTGCCGCGAAAGTCCCTCAGTGCAACCGGGCCAGTAGCTGACGTGAGCGAAAAGTCGCCGCCGCTGGCCTTCTCCGTTTTATGCTCGTGCGTGTGATGGCCAGAATGTGCCTGTGCTGCTGGAATTGTGAGAATGCATAGCAACGCAATAGCGAGCTGTGCAATGAATGAAGAATGACGTAACAGTGGCTGTTGCATTATGCTCACCTGATCTCTTAAACAATAAATCAAAATATCATATTAACCATGCAGTCGCCATGCGTCATAGTGTCGCACCCGCTGGGCCATAAAGATCATTGCAGCGAAAATCAAGCAATGCACACACGGAAAATAATTCAAGCAAGTGTCTCTTCTACAAGTCGCCGCGCATGTTTCTCTCGTGAGATGCTCCGGGCATTGCGTTTTTTTAGCCAGATATAAACGCCTGTGACGGACAACATGGCGATGACCAATCCAACTATGCATACAAATATCTGATATGGCCTGCCAAATACGCGCGCCATGTGCAAGGCGTAAAGCCAACTCTCGACCGTATTTCCAGCGCGCTCGCCGGTAGGCTGAGTAAGCTCTCGAAACGCTCCAGTATCGCCATCGAACATAATCTCCGTACCGCCACCCTTTGGTGCGCGCTCGAAAATATCCCGACTTCCTCTAACCTCGTAGATATACATACCGGAATCTTTCCAATACATTAGGCTAATAGGTTGCCCAACCGTAAAGTTATGCTGCAATGCTTGCTCCGAAATAAGCCGCTCGCCTATTAGTTGCGCTTCCCGCCAACCGAGATGAGGTTTGTCATTCGGGTGAGCATTAGACATAAATGCAACCATCGGCGAGCGATAGTCAAACACGGCTTCTATTACCCACTCATAAACGGGGCGAATGTTCATCATCACACTTGACCATGCGAAAATTAAGAAAAGTGGC